>JABDKZ010000379.1 GCA_013001935.1 Maribacter sp. | reverse complement strand
TTCTTTCCGTTGACCCTAATGGTTTCTTTGCCATTTTCTTCCCTGATTTCTATGGTCTTAAGTTCATCGCCTTCATTATCTGCATGAACCCAAATGGTTTTATCTGAATCTTCGTCGGTATCAATATGGATCTCTTTGTGAATGCCCTTATGCATATGCTTTTTGCTCCCCATTGAGATTGAATTGGTGTCCTCATCATAAATAATGTGTATCGGGTCTATGGGATCATCACCATTATTGAAGTTAGATGAGCTTCTCACAGTTTTACCATTCTCTTTTTTAACAGTAAAATCAATCGAAATATCCGTGATTTCATTTTTTGAGTTGTGTACTACGGTGTATGAAAAGTCAACTCCTTTTTTAGCAAGGTCTTTCTTTATCTCACTTAATTGCTTATCAGTAGTGTTCTTGTCAATTGTAATTTCAATAATCTCGGAAGTGGATTCGGTATTCAACGATACGCCGTTTTTGTATTCAATGGGTATATAAACATCCTTGGTATTAAAACTGACAAGAAAAATGGCCAGTATCGGTAATATCAAGGCTATTTTTAAAATGTTCCTTTTGTTTGATTTTGATTTGTTTAGCATAACTATTCGCTTTTTGATTAATGAATTATAAAAATTATTGACAATGGGAGTGAAAAATTGATTCCCCGAAACTTTTAGTAAGGTGTATTGGTATTTTTTTATCGACATTACTTCTTTTGTAGCGCTCTCGTCCGCCAAAAATTCTAGATTCTGTTTTATCTTGTTTTGATATAACCAGCTAAATGGGTTCATCCAAGTGCCTATAGCGACTAAATAAGATAAAATTACATCTATGGAGTGCCATTGGGAACTATGGGCCTTTTCGTGTTTTAAAATGGCTGATAATTCACTGGGCGAATACATTGTAGGATTATAGAATATGTGATTAAAGAAGGAAAATGGAGCAATGTTTTTATGGGTTTCCACATGATAGAATTTCCCTTGTTTGGCTATTTTATTACGTTTTATCAGTTTAAATAATGATAGGAGCTGTACAATGAATTTTGTTGAGAAAATAAGTAACCCTGCGCTATAAATCCCAAACAGCAATGCGGCCCAATTAAATGCCTGAACTTCAAGAATTGGTGTTGCCATGGTCGTTTGGGTGGCAACAAGATTAATTGGCGTGGCTTCGATTTCTATGTAATTGGTGAAGCTTACAAAAGGGAGGAGTAAGGCTGTAACTATGCCTGATATCAAGAAATGCCGATTTATTGAGAAAAATGTTTCCCTTTTTAAAAATGCCTGGTAGGCCAGGTAGAAAATAGTAAGAATACCTGATACCTTTAAAAGATAGATCAATACTGTTTCCATTATTTCTTTTTTTCAATAAGGTTTATGATTTCCTTTAATTCGTCCACGGATATTTTTTCTTCCTTGGCAAAAAATGAGACCATACTCTTATAGGAATTATCAAAATACTCGACCAATTTGGAATTTACAAAGCGTTTACGATAGTCTTCTAGAGCGATTAATGGATAATATCTATGTGTATTGCCAAAGGCTTCATAGGCCACGTATTTTTTATCTTCCAAATTGCGGACAATGGTAGAAAGGGTATTGTAATGGGGTTTGTCTCCTGTGAGTTCTGCCCGTATTTCTTTTACAAACGCTTTTTTAAGGCGCCAAAGAATAATCATGATTTCCTCTTCTTTATTGGTCAATTTTTGCATTTGTCCCTTAATTTTACTCAAACATATTGCTTATTATTCCCATAAACAACTATTTTAATAGTTATTTAACTATAAATGCAGTTTAGTATTTTTTTCAAATGTCTTCTTTGGGTCATGAAAACAAAAATCTTAGCATATATTTGTTAAAAGCAAATAAATGCAGAACATTGTTTTTATTATTGTAGGCCTTACCCTGTTGATTGCTGGGGGTAATTGGCTTCTAAAATCGGCAGTTGCTTTATCACTCAGGTTAAATATCCCAAAAATCGTAATTGGAATGACCATCGTGTCTGTTGCAACCTCGGCCCCAGAACTAATAGTAAGTATTAAGGCGGCCTTAGAGGGCTTTCCCGATTTAGCATTGGCAAATGTAGTCGGTTCCAATATCGCCAACATAGGACTGGTTTTGGCGGTAGTCTTGCTGTTGGGAAGTATTGAAGTGCGACGAAGTTTTTATACGACAGATTGGCCAATTATGATGTTGGCATCGCTTATATTCATTGGTTTTATTTACTTCGATGGAAAATTGGAGCGCTACGAGGGTATTATAATGGTAGTAAGTCTCTTTCTATTCCTGATCTATCTTTTGAAATTCCAGGGAACAGCTGTTGTTGAAGAAGCTCATGAAGATGATATTCCGTTGCCACTCTATAAAGCAGTTTTGTTTTTAGGTTTTGGAGGGGTAGCCCTTTGGGGAGGTTCTGAACTTCTCGTTAATGGTGCAGTCGGCATAGCAAACAATTATGGAGTAAGTGAAAGGGTCATAGGCATAACTGTGGTCTCAATAGGGACCAGTATTCCTGAACTGGCCGCTTCGATTATAGCCATAGTTAAGAAAGAGAAGGCCATTTCACTTGGTAATTTAATAGGATCAAATATATTCAACCTCTTGGCAGTTTTGGGTATTACTTCCCTTATTACGCCAATTCAGGTCATGGACCAAAGGATGCTGAGCAATGATATCTTCTGGATGTTAGGCATTTCTTTCTTGATTTTTCCGTTGGTTTTCTTTCCAAAAGGACAGCGACTTGGATGGCGCGATGGCATAATTCTTGTGGCTGTTTATGTGACCTTTCTGTACTTTACAGTTACATAAAAAGAGTTGAAAATGCCAACCAAACTACTGAAAAGATTATTGCTGATTTTATTTTTCTCAACAACCCCTATTTTTCCCCAAGAAGGTTTTGTAACGGGCCAACTTATAGATAAAAAGAACGGTGAACCCATAGTTTTTGCCACCATTAGGGTTAAGGGTAAGGCTATTGGCGTTATATCTAACTTGGATGGGAGTTTTAGGATACCTGAAAGATTTAAGGATTTTGGGAGTGTTCTCGAAATATCCTCGATGGGTTACGTTACTAAGGATATTTTACTATATGACCTTTCAAAATATAAAACCAATAGTATTAGGCTAGTTCCTGCTGTGGTACTTTTAGACGAAGTGGTTGTCGAAGGAGTGCAGAAAGTACGGAAACGTGCCCCTGGTGATAAAACATTGTCGGCAATTAAAATAGTGGATAAAGCCATTAATAGTATTCCGCTGAATTACCCAACGTTGCCCTTTACGACTGTAGGCTATTACCGTGATTTTCAAAGGAGTAATAATAAGTACATCAATCTCAATGAAGCCTTATTTGAAGTTTGGGACCAAGGTTTTTCGGCATCGGACTACGAAACCACTAAAATCAGAATATTAGAGAATAAAAGGAACCTTGATTTCCCAATTGATTCCGTTAGTGCAAGACCTTATGACTACATAAGTAAAAGCAAAACCATTCCTGGGGCATATCTGGATAGTTATGGAGGTAATGAATTCACAATTTTACGAATCCACGATGCCTTGAGAAATAATTCAATGGATTCTTTTGATTATGTAAATGTGCTTAAGACAGATTTTCTTAAAAACCATACTTTTAAAAAAGAGGATGAGGTACTATTAAATAATGAAAAGCTATATAAAATTTCCTTCAAAAAGTATATGGGCCTGGTTCAAGTAAAAGGAAATTTGTTCATCTCACAACAAAACTTTGCTATATATAAAATGGAGTATACCATAAATAATAGATATAGGGAAAAATTAAGATATAGTCGGCGGTATTATAAAAATAGACCTAAGGTATCCCTGTTTTCCGTAGTGGTTGGTTATGCCCCGGTTGACGGGTTCATGTATCCCAATTTTCATTCCATGAAGAATACTTTTAGGGTTCAAGAGCCGCCTAAGTTCATAGTAGAGCAGGTACAGTATAGTTGGGGAAAGAAGAACTTTATCATTTCCTTTAACAATCACATCAATGAAAAAGATGCGCTAAAAAAGTCCAATTATAAGGTATACTACAACGGTAAGAAACTGAATATCCACAAAATTGTGCATATTGAAGACCAGGTACTATTGTACCCTAAACCTAAAATCGCAAATACAGTTTTTAAAGAAATCTATGAAGCCCAGAAAAATTGTAAAAAAGGCGCTGAGGTTCTTAACATTAAAATTGAGGATTTAAGGGATATTAACGGTAATTG
>JABDKZ010000359.1 GCA_013001935.1 Maribacter sp. | reverse complement strand
AGATTCACCTCATCATCAGAAACCAACAAGCTATCCTGAACTGCCTGATGTGCATACAAGCGGTCTTCCATCAATTTACCCAAAAGGCCACATCGTGTTATATCTGCGGTCATAGCGCCCTGACTCTTAAGATCAATAAGGGTTTTTTCAATATCCGATTCCAGGATCACATAGTCCCCTACTACGGCGGCTATGCCATCAAGTTTTAATTTCTTGAATTTTGGGGTTGAATCTTTTTTGACTCCCATATCAGCCTGAAGTTCAGGAAGTACAGGTTCAACCTGGTTATTTGGAACTTCCTCAGGAACCTGGGAAATTGCGATGTTGGAAATAAATAAAAATAAGAGTAAACGGGTAAATTTATTCGTCTTGTACATAGACTTCGAATTCTTTTTCTTTAATAGCTTCATCTATTATCTCGGTTTCTAACCTTCTAATATAATCTAACCTTCTGCGGTTCAACAGCACCTGTTTTATAGAGGGTTCTACATAAGATAAAGGTGCTATGTCGTTGATATTACGTACTCCGGTTATCTTTGTCAAATATACCCCTAATGAATCCTGCAATTCAAAAAATTGTGATTTTTTTAAGTATCTATCTTGATTTTCAAGGGTCAATAACGGAATTTCCTCCCTTACTCGGGAAACACTCACCCAGATTGAATCATTAAAATTTAGTTTTTTGAATTGCACTCCTATTGAATCCAAGTATCTTACATCGTCATCATTAAAACTCTTAAGCTTGCTTATAACGGTTTCCTTATCAAGAAACTGTAATGGCAGCTCTATAAATCTAAGTCGGACGATCTTCTCCTTAAGCCTAAAATTCTCTTTTTCTTTCTCATAGAAACGCTCCATTTGAGATCGACTAACCACAGTATCACTACCCTGTTGTACCAATGCTTCCTTGTAGGCCCGGGTATACAAATCGGTTCTATACGTATTTACCAAGGTCTCGAATTCGGCCAATCGTTGTTCGGGCAAATTAATTTTGGCCTTGGACAGTAATAACTGTTTTGAAGCCCAGGTATTTATATATGCAGTTAAAAGTGAAGTACTATCTTCTTGAGTCATTCCAGCGGTCAAAAAGGGGGCAACTTCTTCCATGTACAAATAAGATTCACCTACTCTAGCAATGGGGTCTGATCCCGAATTGTCTTTCCACAGTGAATCACAAGACACCATAAAAAAGATCATGAACACCCAAATATATACAGGCAAAACGTAATTTTTCATTCTGAAAAACATCCCGCAAAAATAACAATTACTTAAAGTTAAACAAGTTATATAGGCTTTGATTAACACATTTTTGGCTACCCCAATCAATATTCATTAAATTCGTGCAGCAAACTCAGAAAAGTTGAAGTACGCTATTGTAATTTGTATAAATTACCGCCATTTTAATTTCTGCTGCAATTCTTAATGTGTTAAGCCATCATCCATGAATAGAAAAATTAAACTTATTTGGGACTTTAGGGGGCCAACAGCAGGGAAAACTGCCGAGCACCACGAAAAACATTTGAAAGAATTTATTGCCAATGAGAAGCTCAATTTGGTAATAACGGGGCATCAGCATATGAATGAAATGTATAGTTTCGCCTTTATGGTGGTAGAAGAATCAAATATGATTCCCGTACGCGATGCATTAAAGCCCCATCGTGGCGAAGTTTATGCAGAAAATTAAAACCTGTTTTTATGTTTAAGAATGTCCTCATAATTTTGTTCCTTCTTGGTATTCATGTTTCTTGTGAAAAGGCAATCAAAACAACAAACCCAATAAGCCGCGTACTGGCCTCTGAAAATATCAGTATAAAAAGGGTCATTGACAGCCTTGACCAATATGAGGTTCAAATTAAATTTACGCAAATAAATCGCGAAAAGGATAGTATACATTTTAAGGATTATAATTTTCAGGTTGATGAAAACAATTATTTCTATCCTGCCAGCACGGTAAAATTCCCTATTGCGGTTATGGCAATGGAGAAATTGAACCAATTGGATTCACTGAACAAGGATTCCCGTTTTTATATTGAAGGCGATACTATCGAAACAACATTCGCTACAGATGTTTCAAAAATATTCGCAGTAAGTGATAATCAGGCCAATAACCGATTATTCGAATTTTTAGGCCAGGATGCCATAAATAGAAACCTCGAAGAAAGAGGTATTTCCCCAGTAAGGATTTCACACAGACTTTCAACCAATAATGCTGATGAAATCACCACTAAACCCTTAATAGTTTATTTAAATGACAGTACTACCACTGCGCTTGAGAACTCGGTGAATTCTTCGCCCAAGCCTTTAAAAATCAATGGAATTGAAAAAGGCATAGGTTATATTGCAGAAGATTCCTTAATGCAAGAACCATTCAGTTTCGCACTAAAAAACCATTACCCCATAAACGCCCAACATGCGGTTCTGAAACGAATTATCTTTCCTGAGGCGTTTAGTGAAAATGAGCGATTCAATTTAAGTGATGAACAACGAAAATTCATACTTGAAGCCATGCATACCTTACCAAAGGAAGTGGGGTATGATCCCATTGAATTTTATGATAGCTATGTTAAATTTTTTATGTTCGGGAACAATCAGGATAATATTCCAGAGCACATAAAAATATATAATAAGGTAGGTTATGCCTATGGCACTTTAACCGACTGCGCCTACATCCTTGACTCTAAAAACAAAGTGGAATTTATGCTTACTGCTACCATTCTGGTCAATAAGGACGGGATTTTCAATGACAATATTTATGAATATGACGATATTGGGATACCTTTTCTTGCTGAAATAGGAAGGGAGTTTTATAAATTTGAACTCGATCGAAGGTATAATTAATGGGTAATAAACAAATTAGAATTAATAAGTTCCTAAGCGAAGTAGGTTATTGTTCGCGCAGGGCGGCAGACAAGTTAATTGACCAAGGAAGGGTTACCGTTAATGGTCAGGTACCAGAAATGGGTACTAAAATCAATT
>JABDKZ010000324.1 GCA_013001935.1 Maribacter sp. | reverse complement strand
TTCCAACGGAGCAAATTTGACCGACGGAATTGATGGCTTGGCCGCCGGTACTTCGGCAATCATAGTTTTCACCTTGGGCATTTTCACATGGGTATCTGGTAATATTATTTTTTCGGATTATTTAGATATCATGTATATAACCGGCGCTGGAGAATTACTGGTTTTTATTACTGCCTTTATAGGGGCATTGGTAGGTTTTCTATGGTATAATGCTTTTCCTGCTACAGTCTTTATGGGCGATACCGGGAGCTTAACTATAGGAGGGGTCATCGCCGTAATTGCGATAATCATTCGAAAAGAGTTATTGATTCCTGTTTTATGCGGAATCTTCTTTGCTGAGTCTATTTCGGTCATGTTACAGGTTGGGTATTTCAAATACACCAAGAAAAGGTTGGGGGAGGGTAAGCGCATATTCTTAATGGCCCCCTTACATCATCATTATCAGAAAAGAGGGTATCATGAAAGTAAGATTGTTACCCGTTTTTGGATTGTTGGGATTATGTTGGCGATTATAACGATTGTGACGCTAAAAGTACGATAGATGACGCGATTGGTAATCCTAGGCGGTGGCGAAAGTGGTGTTGGGACCGCCATTTTAGGATTAAAAAAAGGGTTTGAGGTTTTTGTTTCGGATAATGGGAAAATAAAGAAGAAATATAAAGACGTTCTTGAACATATTGGGATTAATTGGGAAGAAGAGAAACATTCGAAGAGTAAAATTCTGAATGCTGATGTCGTGATGAAAAGCCCTGGAATACCTGATACGGTTCCTTTAATTGTTGAATTAAGGGAAAAAGGTGTTCCAGTCATTTCTGAGATAGAATTTGTATCTAAATATACTGATGCAAAAATTATAGGGATAACCGGGAGCAATGGCAAGACCACTACGACCATGTTAACCCATCATATTCTAAAAGAAGAAGGATTGAAGGTTGGTATGGCAGGTAATATCGGCGATAGTTTTGCCAAGATGGTAGCAGAAAAAGACCTTGATTTTTATGTATTGGAAATAAGTAGTTTTCAGTTGGATGGCATTTTGGATTTTAAGCCAAACATAGCCATAATAACCAACATAACTCCAGACCATCTTGACCGCTACGAATACAAGTTCGAAAACTATATAGCTTCTAAATTCAGAATAACGGAAAACCAAACGGAAGGGGATTATTTCATATATGATGCAGATGATAACGTAATTGTCGAATGGTTGGCAGACCACCCAGTAAAATCCATATTAATGCCTTTTTCAATTGAGAAGCAATTGAATAAAGGAGCATATATCAAGAACGATAAAATAATAATCAAGACAAATAACGACACTTTGAAAATGATGACAAGTAAAGTAGCCTTAGAAGGTAAGCACAATTTAAAGAATACTATGGCAGCCAGTACAGTGGCAAAATTAATCGGTATCCGAAAAGATACGATACGTGCGAGCATTGCAAATTTTCAAGGTGCTGAGCATAGATTGGAAAAAGTGCTCAAAATTCAACATGTGCAGTACATAAACGATTCCAAGGCTACGAATGTGAACGCAACCTATTATGCCTTGGATAGTATGAGCGCCCCTACGGTTTGGATTGTTGGTGGGGTCGATAAAGGCAACGATTACAAAGAATTAATGCCTTTGGTACGCGAGAAGGTAAAAGCCATTATTTGTTTGGGAAACGACAATTCAAAAATTGTCGATGCCTTTGGTAATGTAGTCGACTTAATGGTTGAAACCTATGCCATGGAAGAGGCGGTTAAGGTAGCATATAAAATTGCCGAGCGTGGCGATTTTGTTTTATTATCGCCGGCATGTGCGAGTTTCGATTTATTTGAGAATTATGAAGATAGAGGCCAACAATTTAAAGAAGCGATTAAAAATTTATAGAAATGTTGAATTTCTTTAAAAATATAAAAGGGGATAAAGCTATTTGGGCCGTTGTTGCACTGTTGGCATTGTTTTCGTTTTTGCCGGTCTACAGTGCGAGTAGCAACTTAGTATATGTAGTAGGTAATGGCACTACCGGGGGACACCTGGTTAAACATGCCCTTTTATTGTTTTTAGGTTTCGGGATCATTTACGGGGTGCATAAAATTCCCGCTCATTTTTTCAAAGGGCTATCATTGATAGCCATGCCCATTGTTTTGGTGCTATTGATCTTTACCTTGGCTCAAGGCACAACCATTGAAGGTGCCAATGCCAGTAGATGGATCCGTATTCCCTTGGTAGGATTTACATTTCAAACCTCAAATCTGGCCGCCGTTGTATTGATGATTTATGTGGCTCGCTACTTAACAAAAATTAAAGATGATGTAATAACTTTTAAAGAAAGCATACTGCCGCTATGGGTTCCGGTCTTTGTTGTAATTATACTAATTCTACCTGCCAATTTTTCAACGGCAGCAATAATTTTTTCAATGGTATTATTGTTGTGTTTTTTGGGAGGATATCCTTTCAAATATTTAATAGGAATCATTGGCACTGGGGTTCTATGCTTAACCCTATTCATACTTACCGCCAAGGCTGCTCCTGATTTGTTTCCCAATCGGGTTGATACATGGATCAACAGGGTAGCAAACTTCGCAAATCCGGAAGATACAGAAGCTGATTATCAGATTGAAAGGGCTAAAATAGCGGTTGCCTCCGGTGGTATTGTAGGCAAAGGGGCTGGAAAAAGCGTGCAAAAAAACTTTTTGCCACAGAGCTCTTCAGATTTTATTTATGCCATTATTGTTGAAGAATACGGCTTGGTCGGTGGCTTTGCACTCATGTTCTTCTATTTGTTATTATTATTTAGAATCGTTGTTGTTGCGAATGGTAGCCAAACAATATTTGGAAAATTGCTTGTGTTGGGTGTTGGATTGCCCATTGTATTTCAAGCATTGATCAATATGGCCGTAGCGGTAGAGTTGTTTCCGGTTACAGGTCAAACACTGCCATTGATCAGTAGCGGTGGTACTTCGAGTTGGATGACTTGTTTGGCTATCGGAATAATATTGAGTGTAAGTAGAAAAAGTGATTTTTCAGAAAGTAATAGTACTGAGATTGATGATACTAACCCGTTAGAAGTTTTGAGTGGGCAATTATAGGTTTATACTATCTGGAGGGGGTACCGGGGGACATATTTATCCCGCTATCGCCATAGCCGATGAATTAAAGAACAGACATCCAAAGGCTGAGTTCTTGTTCGTAGGAGCCAAAGATAGAATGGAGATGGAAAAAGTACCACAGGCAGGTTATAAAATTGAAGGATTATGGATTTCTGGGTTACAAAGGAAACTGACCCTTAAAAATTTAATGTTTCCATTTAAATTAATAAGTAGTTTGTTCAAAGCAGGCAAAATAGTGAGCAAGTTTAAACCCCATGCAGTAATAGGCACCGGAGGTTTCGCCAGTGGCCCTTTATTGAAAGTTGCTTCTGGCAGGGGAATTCCATGCGTGTTACAGGAGCAAAATTCGTATGCAGGTATCACAAACAAACTATTAAAAAATAAAGTAGCTAAGATTTGCGTGGCTTATGATGGAATGGAAGCTTTTTTTCCATTGGCGAAGATAGTAAAGACCGGGAACCCGGTTCGGCGCGATTTGGTTGCTGTGGAGAATACCAATACTGAGGCAATGGCTTTTTTTGGATTGGATGCGGATAAAACAACGCTGCTGGTATTAGGTGGAAGTCTTGGGGCGAGAAGAATAAACCAATTGATTGAGCAAAAGTTATCTTTTTTCAATGACAAAGGCATACAAGTAATATGGCAATGTGGTAAACTATATTTTGGAGAATATAAAAAGTACAGTTCGAATACGATCAAGGTTTTTGATTTTTTAAATAGAATGGATTATGCCTATTCCGCTGGGGATATTATCATATCAAGAGCTGGGGCTAGTTCGGTTTCCGAATTATGTATCGTGGGTAAACCTGTACTATTTATTCCTTCGCCAAATGTAGCCGAGGACCATCAAACAAAAAATGCTTCCGCCTTGGTTCAGAAAGATGCAGCATTGATGGTTAGTGAAAAAGATTTGGATTCGGAATTTGATACTGTTTTTACCGATGTGCTCCAATCCGAGGCCAAACAAGAGCGTTTGGCAACGAACATTAAGAAATTGGCAATGCCAAATGCTACAAAGGATAT
>JABDKZ010000300.1 GCA_013001935.1 Maribacter sp. | reverse complement strand
GTATTACCCCGGGAATTGTGGGCAATTTGCAAGCACTGGAAGCGGTTAAAGTCCTGACTGGAATAGGGGAGGTATTATCTGGAAAATTGTTATTGTTCAATGGGTTGAACCAATCTTTTCAGAAAATAAAGTTTTCACCAATCCCGGCTAATTTGAATATTACAATGCTTCAAATGGACTATGCTTTGGATTGCTCAAAAGATACTGTTTCAATAGAAGCTTGGGAATTTGAAAAATTATGGCATTCGGAAATGGTACAAATCATTGACGTTCGCACGCTTAAGGAATATGAACAATTTCATCTACGGGATTCAATATGCCATCCGTTGGATGATATAGAGAATTGGAGGCATCAGATCAGTTTAAGCAGTCCGGTGTACCTAATTTGCCAATCAGGGATCAGGAGCCTAAAAGCCCAACAATATCTTCAATCAAATAACCCAGAGGCCAATTTCATCAATGTTAACGGTGGTATTAATAAACTAAAAATCTATGCTACTGAGCATTGAGAATTTAATCTTACTGTGTTTGGGATTTTTTGTGATTGCAACCTTGTATTCTTCTGTAGGATTTGGTGGTGGGTCTAGTTATCTGGCACTTTTGACCCTTTTTTTGTTCAGCTTTTTTGCTATACGCTCTCTTGCGTTGGTTTGTAATATTGTGGTGGTCTCAGGGAGCACTTATCTATATTTTAAGCATGGGCATGCTCGGTTCAAAGATTTTCTGCCATTCATAGTGACCAGTATTCCTATGGCATTCTTGGGTGCTACTTTTCGATTAAAGGAGGAAGTGTTTTTTATCATTCTTGGAGGGGCACTTATCATATCTTCTATTTTTTTGATCTGGCAGACAGCGGGAATTAAATTGACAGAGCCTACAAAAACATACCCTAAGTACATAAGTTACATGATAGGAGGTGCCATTGGTCTTTTATCAGGGCTTGTGGGTATTGGTGGCGGTATTTTTTTGGCACCGGTCCTGAATCATATCAACTGGGACAGATCCGTTAAAATAGCTGCCTTGGCGAGTTTTTTCATCTTGGTCAACTCAATATCAGGCTTGGGTGGATTGATTCTGGCAGGTACTTTGGAACTCCCATGGATAGAAACCTTGGTATTAGGTATGACGGTACTTATTGGAGGTCAATTGGGGGTTAGATTAAGTCTGAAAAAACTTTCTGCGAAAGGTATTAAAAGAATTACCGCCATTTTGGTATTTGTAGTAGGAGTACGGGTATTATTAGTAAATGGCATGAATATATTATGATAACATATGACGAAGCATATACAAAAGTATTGATTCAAACCCTTGATTTTGGGGCTGAGTCCGTAGCCCTTTTTAAGGGTATTGATAGGATTCTTGTTGATGATGTTAGAGCAGATAGGGATTTTCCACCTTTTGATCGTGCCACCAAAGATGGTATCGCAATAAAATATGGCGCCTTTGAAAAAGGCATTAGGAGTTTTAAGATTGAAGGAGTGATAAGTGCGGGAATGCCCCAACAAGAGCTAAGCGATACTAATAACTGCATAGAAATCATGACCGGTGCAGTGGTTCCCAAGAATGCCGATACGGTAATCATGTATGAACACTTGAATATCAAGGACGGATATGCAACCTTGAATAAGTCGGTGGTAAAAGGCCAGGACATTCATTACAAAGGGAGTGATGTAATTTCGGGATCCGTATTATTAAAGAAAAATACCCTGATAGGACCAGCAGAGATTGGGGTACTGGCAGCTGTAGGCCAATCAAGTTTTTTGGTTAAAAAACTACCCAAAGTTTGTGTTATTTCCACAGGAAATGAGTTGGTCGATGTTTCCGAGCATCCACTGCCACATCAAATTCGAAAATCAAATGTACTATCGCTTTATGCAGCTTTACTAAAAGAAAGTATCAAGGCCAATGTAATACATCTTCGCGATGATAAGGATTCGATTAAAAAAGAATTGTCAGATATTTTGAAGGCGTACGATGTGGTTCTTTTAAGTGGGGGAGTATCACGGGGTAAATTTGATTATATTCCAGAGGTAATGCAAAGCCTGGGCGTAGAAAAAGTATTTCATCGCGTGGCTCAACGCCCTGGGAAACCATTTTGGTTTGGCACTCAAGAATCCTCTAAGACAGTGCTATTTTCATTTCCAGGAAATCCAGTTTCCACTTTTGCCAACTACCACATTTATTTTTTACCGTGGTTGCGAAAATCATTGGATCTTGTATCAATTGAGAAACATGTTCTTTTAGATAAGGCTTTTACAAATAATACAACGTTAACCCGTTTTATCCAAGTTAAAACCGAGAATAAAAAGGGTGTAATTTGGGCAACTGAGGTACGTGAAAATGGCTCCGGGGATTTAACGAGTTTGGCCCATTCAAACGGATTTATTTGTCTACGTCCGCGCAAAATGGCCTACAATAAAGGGGAATCGGTTCCTTTTATTAGTACTAACTCCAAAGATTAATCGTACTCACAAGCCGCCTCGTCATGTTTGGTGTAATACGATTTGTAATTTTTTGCTTTTTTGTCCTTACATCCGCAAAGATCCAAGATTTCGATGCTACTGAATTCGGTATCATGGCTTTCCCCTTGTATGGCAATATAACCCTCGGTCATTGGGGTACCGTCTTTATAAAGTTCTTTGTTCAATCCGTCTAAATGACCACCGATTATGGGCTTGTTAAAGGTCATTACCGTATCACCTTCAACAATTTGGTGGACTAAGGAATCCCCTAAAACCACAGCTTCTACATTAACCCATTTTTCCCTTGGGTAAGTAGCGCCCTTGGTATCTGGGATACAATGTGTTTCAACTAATATATCGTTTATATGTACATGGCATCCGGGAGTGCATAGATTGCCCGTAGGCCTATCTATATCGCCATCACCGGCCAACAATTGAAATTCCATAGACATAGGAAAATCCTGGTTCAAGGTCATTGTTTTGGGATCCTGGCAATGGAGCATAAAACCATTATTGGCAAATGCCCAGCCAGGTCCGCCCTTTACCTGTTCGCCGACCATTCTATATCGTGCTTTTAATCGATAGTGTGAAAACTTGGTCTTATAGAAAAGATGCCCAAATTTGCTCTCAAAAGAATCATAATCTTGGTAAGTCACTCTCAGATTACCATCGGTTACTTTGAAGGTGTTTTTATGATTATCCCCATATTCAAAACCTCTGATTTTAGGTGTCCAACCCTCCAGGTCTTTACCATTGAACATTGAAATCCAATCTTCCTGATCAGCATTGGGATTTGTTTTTGGGCCACAACTTGCGAGTAGTAAGACTAGAAAACTTATTCCTAGGATTATTTTGACTTTTTCTTTCATCGTTGGTTTTTAATCTGGTTTATCAAAAATAAGCATTATTCTATTTTCTTTGAATAGTTATCGATAGCAATAAATTACCATAAATGTACAAGCACTGCAATCTTATGCTAGGTGATTGTTTTAGCTTTTAATAGTTCCATCTTTGTACAAATCCAAAGCCTTATTCAACAGCATTGCAATAGTATTGACTGGGATATCTTTGGTTGGATCAATTCGGAATATTTTCATTCGAGTGCGTTTACCAATTTCCAACTTTGGGTGATCAAGATATTTTCCTTCGACAAAAAGAATATAGGGTTCCTTGGTTTTTTTATCTATCCATAGATAGCAACACATTTTTTTTCTATAACAGAAACATGGCATCCCATATTTTTTTGTTTCAGACATATTTTCGTCTTGACTAAGGATTATATCCCGTAATGTCAGCAAACAGCCTTTATTGGGTTCGTCAATATTCAAATAAAAATGGTCATTTTCG
>JABDKZ010000298.1 GCA_013001935.1 Maribacter sp. | reverse complement strand
CCTCCATTTTTGCGTCTAAAACCCGTACCATTAGATCATTTTTGACAATACCTATGGTCATTTTGCCTCTGTACAGAAATGCAAGTCCACCAAACATTGCCTTTTCTGATAGTTGTTCCGATATAGCTTTCGGAAAAATAGCCAACGCTGCTCTAATTCTTGTGGCAAGGAATTTGTCATATGCCATGAATACTAATTTAGTTGTTCCCCAATTAAAAACCAGGCTATAGGTCTTAAGATATAATATACCGGGCTTTGGCGGTAATACTTTGATCCGAAAAATTGTTATCCAGGTACTTTAAATATCCAACAATGCCAATCATAGCGGCATTGTCTGTACAATATTCAAACTTGGGGATATATGTTTTCCAACCCATAGTAGTCTCTGCTTCCTGAAGTGCTGCCCGTATACCAGAATTAGCAGATACACCGCCTCCAATAGCCACATGTTTAATACCGGTTTGTTTCACCGCTTTTTTTAATTTATCTAGTAAGATGTGGATAATGGTATACTGAATGGAGGCACAAATATCAGCAAGATTCTTTTTTATGAATTCCGGATCTTCTTTCGTCTTTTTCTGTATAAAATAAAGAATGCTCGTTTTTAAACCACTAAAGCTAAAATTGAGTCCGTCTACTTTTGGTTTTGGAAATACATAGGCTCTGGGATCACCAAGTTGTGCATATTTGTCTACCAGGGGGCCTCCGGGGTAGGGCAAGCCCAAAATTTTTGCGCTTTTGTCAAAAGCTTCACCTACCGCGTCATCCAGGGTTTCCCCTAAAACTTCCATCTCAAAATAATTATTGACCAGCACAATTTGTGTATGTCCTCCGCTGATCGTCAATGCCAAAAATGGAAATGAAGGAGTCTCCATGTCTTCCTCCTCAATGAAGTGCGCCAGAATATGCGCCTGCATATGATTTACCTCAATTAAAGGCACATCTAAGCCCATCGCCAAAGACTTGGCAAAAGAAGTGCCAACCAATAAAGAACCCATTAGTCCAGGTCCCCTTGTAAAAGCTATGGCGGATACTAGTTTTTTGTCGATATTTGCCTTGGCTAAAGCTTGGTGTACAACAGGTACTATATTTTGTTGATGTGCTCTGGAAGCCAGTTCCGGGACCACACCACCAAATTCCTCGTGAATTTTTTGTGTAGCTACCACGTTGCTAAGCTTTTTAGTATTGCAAAGTACAGCCGCTGAAGTATCATCGCAAGAAGATTCTATAGCAAGTATGTAAATATTTTGTTTTTTCACCTAGTTTTGGAATACTAATTGATCGTACAAAGGTAAATCATAAAGCCCTATCAAAAAATTAAGAAAAATACTAATTAGAATACTCCTGGCAGTATTGCTTTTATTAGTTCTTGGTTCTATTATTCTCTCCCTTCCTTTTGTACAAACTAGGCTGGCTAATTATGCCACAAACTCTATTAATAAGGATTTTGGCACTAACATTAATATAGATCGTCTTCGGGTTTCCCTAATATCGTGGGATACTTCTTTAAAGGGTGTTTATGTTGAAGATTATCAAAAGGATACCCTGTTTTATATTGATGAACTAACTACGTCTGTTTTAAGCATTCGTAATCTTATTAATGGAAAGCTCGAATTTGGCGGAATTGAGATTGATCAGCTCAACTTCAAATTAAAGACCTACGAAGGAGAAACCAGTACGAATCTTGACATATTTGTTGAGAAGTTAGACGATAAAAAACCGCGAGATCCCAATACGCCCCCGTTTTATTTGTCATCCACAGATATTTCAATAGCAAATAGTCATTTTAGGCTTATCGATCAAAATCAGGAGGTGGCAGAAACACTCAATTTCGACGATCTTAAAATAGCGGCTGAAAATTTCCTGATTTTAGGCCCCGAGGTTACGACCGAGATAAAAGCCCTGTCGTTGCTCAGTAAAAAAGGTTTGGAGCTAAGTAAGTTAGCCACCAATTTTAAGTATACAAAACAGCAGATGCGATTCGATTCATTGAACCTGCTAACGCCTAAATCGCATGTGATTGGAAATCTGGTATTCGATTACAATAGGGAGGATCTGGCCCAATTTATTGATAAGGTAAACATAAATGCCACGTTTATAGATTCCAAAGTTTCACTAGACGAGGTAAACGTACTTTCTAAGCAATTTGGACAGGGGAAAGAGGTTTTTTTCTCTTCGAGTTTTAACGGAGTACTTAATGATTTGAATATTGTAGATCTTTTTCTGCAAACAGACAACACAGGGATACGGGGGGACTTTAATTTCAAAAATCTTTTCACAAAGAAAGAGCCTTTTTTGCTCACTTCACAGATTAAGAACATAACCACGAGTTACTACGAATTAAGGGCGTTGATGCCGGAAGTACTTGGTCAATCTATCCCAAGTTCCTTTGCAAATCTGGGCCAGTTTACAGTTCGTGGTGATGCGGTTGTCACAGAATCATCCGTTGATGCACAAGTCAACATAAATAGCGCTGTTGGGAGTAGCTATGCAGACCTTACACTTACCGATGTGAATAATATTGATAATGCTAAATACAAAGGGTTTGTTTCCTTAATAGATTTCGATCTTGGAAAATTTGTAAATAGTAGCAATGTAGGGCGTACCTCCCTGGATGTAAATGTTGAAGGACAAGGTTTTGCCAAGCAAAGTTTAAATACAGAAGTTATTGGCCAGGTCTATGCCATCAATTTTAATAACTATGAATATAATGACGTAAGCGTATCTGGTATTTTAAAGGACCAGCTATTCGATGGTTCCTTGCTGAGTAAGGATGAAAATTTCAAGTTTAGTTTTAAAGGTCTTGCAGATTTTCAGGGGATAGAGAATAATTTCAATTTTGTTGCCTCTGTTGAATATGCGGATCTAAAAAAATTAAATTTTATTAAGGACAGTGTGTCTATTTTTAAAGGAGACGTAACCATGG
>JABDKZ010000274.1 GCA_013001935.1 Maribacter sp. | reverse complement strand
TTTGGAGGTATTCTTGGACGATTTTATTGTTAATGCAATCCTTGTTGAAGCCGAATTATCCGAACAACAATTGGAAAATATTTTCATTAACTCTCTTTTTGTAGAGGACTCATTAATAAACAATTACATAGACCAAACACTACTAGAAAACATAGTTTTATAATCTTAGCAAACTATTTCAATCTATTAGGTTCTAATAAATAAACGCACTTCATAACATAAATTCAATTATTATGAAAACAAAAATAAATACGCTATTCACACTAATTGGTTTACTATTTTTTTTAACAACAGGTAGTCTTCTATATGCTCAAGAAACCGATTTAGGTCCGATCATGAACCAATTATCACAGGAACAACAAGAGATGCTTCAAAACCAACGTAAATTGATGTTGCAAAACCGGGAACAACTTAGGGCAACGCTAACAGAAGAGCAGTTGGCAATTCTTCAAGACCAAACCCAAACAAAGGAGCAAATCAGAAAACGTCTAAGAGCCTCTTTCTCTGACAGTCAAAATGAATTGTGTGAAAATCAAGAAGGACAATTACGTCAGGTTCGTAATCAATTCAGAAACTCATTAACTCAAGGCCAAAGACAAATGTTACGTGAACGTGTTAGACAAACCAGGCAATCCCGAGACCAAGGTGAAATTAGAAACCGTAAAGGATTTGGAGGTGATGGAGAACGTCCTGGAAGAAATGGAAATGGAAAAGGTTCTGGTGGCAATGGAAATGGTACAGGCAATTAAATCTTTTTAAAAGATGAAAGCCTATCGTTACAAATTCAATTCGAAATTCATGGCAGTTTGGTTGCTACTGTTTACAGTAGCAACTTCTGTTGGTTTAAACGCGCAAGACAAAGAAGGGGATGAAATTGATCTACTTCTTGATCAACTCTTCTTCAATGACCAACAGTTCATTGATGAAATTCTAGATTCTTTCAACACCTATAATTTTTTATACACAAACCTATCTTTCGATAGTAATACATTTTTTGCTGGTCGAGATTCTGGTGTTGACCAGTTTAACCTGATACCTCAGTTATCCTATTATAGTTCATCTGGATTCAACGTAAGTATTTCTGGACTCTATTATGAAACTTTTACGCCTAATTGGAGTTTTACCAACGTTTATGTTGGTTATTATCATGCGATTGACAACAAAAAGCGCTTACATTATAACGTTGGCTACACTCGTTATTTCTATTCTGACGACTGGGACACCTTTACCAACTCAATAGATTTAGGCATTAGTCTACAAAACAAGAAAAAAACCATGGGCACCAAACTGGACGCCTCTTACCTCTTCGGAACAGACCAATCCTTTCAGCTTACTTCTCGAACCTATGCCAATGTAACCCTGACCAGAAACAAGAATTTCGTTTTAAAATTTAGACCACAGGTTGATTTTCTTATTGCTCAGCAAACCATTGCCTTAGAACAATTGAATACGCAAGGCAACCCAACTTCAACTGAATTTATTTATAATGATATTTTTGCTCTTTTGAATACACAACTGAACTTACCAATCATATTAGCAACAAAATCATGGGATTTTGAATTGGGCTACAATATTAACTTTCCTTCGGCTGTTGAAACTGAATCCAATTTAAACCGAACCGGTTTTTTTAATATTTCAATTGGTTATTTAATTGATTTGGATACCAAATAACTCCTGAATGACACTAGTCAATGACTAACTGGAGTGGTGAAAAACCATATCTACTTGGTTCTCTACTAATTATAGCCTTGGAGGAGTGTAGCGAACCATTAATTTTCAAAAAGCCTTAAACTTAAACAGTACAACTGTTACCACCTTCTTTGACTCCTAATCTAACCAATATTTTCTCTAACAAACACCATTTGGTGAAGGCCGATTGAAACATGTTGGCTCCAATGAACAAGGTAAACCACAACCAATTGATATTTACATACATGGCCAAAAATGCGCTTAACATGACAAAACAGCCTACGATGATTCTAAAATACTTATTTAACATTTGATTTCATTTATACGTTTATATTAAATACTTCTTTCTATGGGAACCACAACCGCCTTAATGGGATTGTTGGTTTCCAAATTGGTATTGAACGCTTTGATAAGTCCAAAGAGCGTATCGATTTTTTTATCTTCCGTAAAAGAAAAAAACAAACTGGATTCCACGCCGCCTTTTTCTTTTGGAAACCAGTTAGATTTCATCATTAATGACGCGGGCGGTTTATAACCATCTATTTCGGAACCGCTAAAATTCTCTATGTCAGCTTCTTTAAAAAGTTTTATTACTTCTTTTTCAAACTGTTCAACCGCAGTGACCACTAATAACTTCATTATTTATAATTTTTATGTTCTATCATATAATATACCAAGGGAACTACGAGAAGGGTCAATACCGTTGAAACAATGGTACCTCCCATGAGCGAAATGGCCAATCCCTGAAATATGGGATCAAAAAGAATGACGAATGCCCCAATGACCACCGTTCCTGCTGTCAACAAAATTGGGGTTGTACGTACTGCACCGGCTTCAATCACTGCCTGTTTAATCGGCACCCCTTCGGCCAATCTAAGGTTTACAAAATCGATTAGCAAGACCGAATTACGCACCATGATCCCCGCCAAGGCGATCATACCAATAAAGGAAGTGGCCGTAAAAAATGCCCCTAATAGCCAATGTCCAAGAACAATCCCTATCAAAGAGAGTGGAATAGCGACCATCATAACAACAGGTGCCTTGAAATTCTGGAACCAACCCACGATCAAAATGTAAATAATCACGATTACCCCTAGAAAAGCAATGCCCAAATCACGGAACACCTCCAAGGTAATCTGCCATTCACCATCCCATTTTACAGTATAATCGTCCTCAAAATCGGGTTGTTTTATATACAGCTCATCAATTGAATATCCTTCTGGAAGATTCAGTTGCTTCAATTTATCGGTCATACCCAATATTGCATAAACAGGACTTTCAAGCTCTCCCGCCATATCGGCCATCACATAAACAACCCTTTTCTGGTTCTTGCGATAAATGCTTTTTGCCCTAGTGGATTGCTTTATTTCTGTCAAATCCCCAATAGTGACCATATTTCCTTGGTCAGATTTGACCTTCAGTTGGGAAATATCGTTGATATTCGATTTTTCCTTCTCGTCCAAGGCCAAAATCAATCCTACTTGTTTTGTAGCGTCTTCGTCGTATAGGGTTGTCACGGCCCTTTCTGACAAAGCCATGTTCATTGTTTGGGAAATCTGTTGCGGAACTACTCCATACAACATCGCCTTTTCTTTGTCTATGACAAATTCGTACTCGACTTGGTCAGCTTCAACCATCCAATCTACATCGACTACATCGTCTGTATTCTTTAAGATATCCTGAACCTGATTCGCAATATTAATTTGCTGGTCATAATCCGGTCCATAGATCTCCCCTACTATAGTTGACATCACTGGAGGTCCTGGAGGTACTTCAACAATTTTTACATTGGCATTGAATTTGTCCCCAATACGCTGTATCTCTGGACGTAAAAGACTGGCTATTTCATGACTTTGTTCACTTCGTGCCCCTTTGTCAACGAGATTTACCTGAATATCTGCCATATTGCTACCCCCGCGTAAATCGTAATGCCTTACTAGTCCGTTGAAGGTAATGGGTGCCGAAGTACCCACATAAGACTGGTAATTCACAACCTCTGGTCTTGTCGCCAAATACTGGGCGATTTCCTTGGTCACCACGGCTGTCCTTTCCAAGGTTGTACCCTCAGGCATATCAATCACCACCTGAAACTCGTTCTTATTATCAAAGGGTAACATTTTTACGGCCACCGTCTTAGTAAAAAACAAACCGACCGAAGCCAACAATAAGAAAAATGTAATTCCCAAAAACAACCATCTTTTCTTTTTGTTCTCTATCAGTGGATTTTCGAACCTTTCATACATGCGATAGATAAAAGAATCTGTCATGGGTTTTTCTTCCTTCTTTTTCCCTTTCTTTTCTTTTTCCCTTAGGAAAATATAACCTAAATA
>JABDKZ010000256.1 GCA_013001935.1 Maribacter sp. | reverse complement strand
CAAAGCTCATGCAAGTGTAAGACCAATAAAAAATGTGTTTGTCTGGGGAAGGAGTTTGGAACGTGCAGAAGGAGTTTGTGAGAATTTAAAAAACGAGGAATTTAAGATTTCAACCGTGAACAGTATTAAAGAGAAAATAGCCGATGTTGATATTATTTCTTGTGCTACCTTATCGAAATCGCCATTGGTTTTAGGCAGGGATATACAGGAAGGACAACATATTGATTTGGTTGGGGCGTACAAAAAGGATATGAGGGAAGCTGATGATGAGGTCGTTAAGAAGGCTTCGGTTTTTGTAGATACGTTGCAAGGTGGCCTAAAAGAAAGTGGGGACATCGTCATCCCGCTTAAGAACGGCACCTTAAA
The DNA here is from genome assembly GCA_013001935.1 of Maribacter sp. Lineage (GTDB taxonomy): Bacteria > Bacteroidota > Bacteroidia > Flavobacteriales > Flavobacteriaceae > Maribacter_A. The sequence goes on along the minus strand of JABDKZ010000256.1, from coordinate 3,897 downwards.
AACCGAGGATATAAAGGCCGATTTATTCGGGCTTTGCTCGGGGAGCCATCCGGGTAGGGTTGCTGAACAAGAAATCACGGTTTTTAAATCGGTAGGTCATGCCATCGAAGATTTGGTAGCGGCCACCTATTATTACAATAAATTCATGAATGAGTAAGACCTATCATAACTTACTGCAGAACATAAATTTTGAACCTGACCCCAAGGGGTTACGGATCAGAACGATTGATATGCATACTGGCGGGGAGCCCCTGCGTGTTATAATTGAGGGATTTCCTGAATTAAAAGGCGATTCGGTCTTGGACTACCGTCGTTATTGTAGGGATAATTATGACTATTTAAGGACGGCTTTGATGTTTGAGCCTCGCGGTCATGCAGATATGTATGGCTGTATACTAGTTCCACCCAATGATGAAGAAGGCGATTTTGGAATTATCTTCCTTCATAATGAAGGCTATTCCACGATGTGTGGGCACGCAATTATTGCCATCTCTACCTTGGCAGTACAAATGAAATGGATCGATGTAAAAGAAGGTGAAAATAGGCTAAAAATTGATGCGCCCTGCGGTCGAATCACTTCTTTCGTCAAAGTAAAGAAGGGTAAATTAATGGGTGTTCGGTTTCATTGTGTCCCTAGTTTTGTGGTCGGACTGGACCGAACGATTGAAGTCGGTGGTTTGGGCAAAGTTATATATGATTTGGCGTATGGCGGTGCATTTTATGCTTATGTTGATATGCATAAGAACAGCTTTGATTTTGATTTAAGCCCAACTTCGTATCGCGAATTAATTGCCAAAGGTATGGATATTAAGCATGCCGTTATGGATGCTGACAAGGGTATAATGCATCCTTTTGAGGAAGATTTAAGTTTTCTTTACGGCACTATTTTTATTGATAACACAGAACAAGCTTCAGGTACCGATAGTCGTAATGTTTGCGTTTTCGCTGAAGGGGAAGTTGACCGCTGTCCCACGGGTTCAGGAGTCTCAGGTCGCATGGCTATTCATAAGGACAGAAATGAAATTGATTTCGGCGAAACCATGCGAATCGAAAGTATCACAGGGTCTGTATTTAAAGCGACAGTGGTTTCAGAAGAAGACTATGGCCCTTTTAAAGCCGTTATCCCCCAAGTGGAAGGAACGGCACATATAACCGGAATGCATACTTTTTATATTGACCCCGATGACCCAATGAAAAATGGGTTTATGCTAAGGTAAAATATAGTACTTATCCATTATTCTTCGTCTTTAGTTTTTTCCTTATTCCCTTTAAGAACTTTTGAAAACACCAATGCACCTATTTCCTTCACGGGTTCGTAAAGAGCCGATTCCTGCAAAGTTTCACTTTTAACCAAGTTGACCGAAGCATTGGCACGCTCAAAAAACACGAATAAGGCGCCAAGAATTACGGCGACCTTTAATGCCCCAAAAATGGCACCAGCCAATTTATTAAGCAAGCCCAACATGGCAAAATCGGCAATTTTGGTCAGGAATTTACCGGCCAAATGAACTACAAGGACAATAATGAAAAAAGTAATGATAAAGGAGGTTATATTAATATATCTTTCGTTCCATTCCATATTTTGGGAGATATAATCCCCGGCGATATATGAAAAATGAATGGCCCCAAAAAGCCCTGCTACCAATGCAACAATCGATGCAATTTCAACGAAAAGACCATTTTTAAGGCCCTTATAAAGCCCGTAAATAAGCAGAAGACCTATAACAATGTCAAGAATTCCCATATCACTATGTTTGGTATAAATATAGAACTTTGATTTGTACCTTTGAATTTGAAAACAAAATATGTCAAGAGACGCACAATTAAAAGAACGCTGGGATCTATTGGTTGAAAAACTATCGATACAATTTGCGGACGGTGATAATTTAGAGTTGGACGCCATCATTTATTTGGTAGGGATCCAAGAATTAGGGCAATACACCAAGACATATAAGAAAGATGAAAAACTAAACCTTATGCATATTGCCATCTGTCGCTTGTTGGAACCCTATGGGTATTACGAATTCGATTTTTTTGATGAAGATGGTTGGCCCCACTATTCAATTAAGGAAGAATTGCCAGCTTTAAAAGCAGGAGAACAATCTGTTTTGATGAAAGAGGCTATAGTGGGTTATTTTTTGGAAAAAGAGTATATAAATTGATATAATTGTCTTCCCTGTATAGGCAGGAATCAAATTTCAAAGTATTAAAAGCATCTAGCCATGAAGAAACCCTACTACGCCGTCATTTTTACGAATACAAGGACTGAGGAGGACAATGGTTATTCCGATATGGCCCAAAAGATTGAAGATTTGGCTAGACAACAAAAAGGATTTCTCGATTTTGAAACTGCTAGGGAAAAAATCGGAATTTCGGTGAGCTACTGGGAAACATTACAAGACATTGCCAATTGGAAGGCCAATACTGACCATTTGTTAGCCCAACAAAAAGGAGTTTCCGATTGGTACCAATGGTATAAGGTAAGAATTTGTCTGGTAGAACGTGAATATGAGTTTCTAAAATAAACCGCTGTACAAAGGCTTCATGATTTCATGTCAGCAATTCGTATTCCCTATAATTGCCGCTCTTATTTTTCAAAGACCAAACACTGAAATACCTTTCTTAATTGTCTTCCTGGATTGTTTTGATAAAGTAGGTTTAAGCCCTATCTTTAATTCCTTATCTAAAAAGTATGTCAAAACAATATATAATCTCCCTTGATCAAGGAACAACAAGCTCACGTGCCTTATTGGTTGATCAAGATGGTATCATAGTAAATATGGTGCAACAAGAATTTCAACAGATTTTCCCCAAGCCAGGTTGGGTAGAACATGACCCCAAAGAAATTTTGGAATCGCAGCTGCATGTAATGCACGAATTGGTAAAAAAAGAGCAGATAAATAGCGCTGATATAAAGGCCATTGGGATTACCAACCAGCGTGAAACTGCCATGGTTTGGGATAAAAATACGGGGGAACCTGTTTATAATGCCATCGTTTGGCAAGATAAGCGTACAGCTGATATTTGTGAACAATTAAAAAAGAAAGGCCTAGTAGAGCATGTAAAAATGACCACTGGTCTGGTAATCGACTCGTATTTTTCCGGAACCAAGGTAAAATGGATATTAGATCATGTTGATGGCGCTAGGGAAAAAGCCGAAAAAGGAGATTTGTTAATGGGTACCGTTGACACTTGGTTGGTATGGAACATGACGAAGAGAGCTAAGCATGTTACGGATTATACCAACGCATCCCGTACCATGATTTATGACATTACGAAGCTTGCCTGGGATGATGTGTTATTAAAAGAATTAGGTATTCCCAGAAGTATGCTGCCGGAAGTTCAACCTTCTGCCCATCATTTTGGCGACTATGTGTTGAATGGAGTAAATATTCCAATTGCAGGCATTGCCGGTGACCAGCAGGCAGCCCTCTTTGGACAAGGTTGTTTTGATAAGGGAACGGCAAAAAATACCTACGGTACAGGCTGTTTTATGTTGATGAATACCGGTGAGGAACCACAGTTTTCATCTAACGGACTTTTAACTACAATCGCCTATGGATTGAATGGAAAGGTAAATTATGCCTTTGAAGGCAGCATTTTTATTGCAGGGGCAGCTATACAATGGTTACGGGATGGTCTTGAGCTTATTAAAGACGCCAAGGAAACCGAAGCATTAGCAAATTCAGTTCCAGGCGATAGTTCTGTTTACGTGGTTCCGGCCTTTGCTGGTCTCGGAGCACCCTATTGGGATATGTATGCCAGAGGGGCCATTTTTGGATTGACACGTGATACAGGAAAAGCGCATTTGGCAAAGGCCACTTTAGAATCTCTCGCCTATCAAACCAAGGATATCCTCAATGCCATGGAAGTGGATTCGGGGGTAGCCCTTCAGAA
>JABDKZ010000209.1 GCA_013001935.1 Maribacter sp. | reverse complement strand
TATTTATTGATAGCCAGGTTCTTATCAGTTTGTAAAAGTGCAACGTTGTTCTCCCTGGCAAGACCTATATAGTCTTCTAATTGTATTCTTGGGATAAAAGTAATAACGGTATCTACGGTATATCTTTCATTAAGGTCTTGATTCAGCACAACATTGAGATCTCTCTTAGTATTGGCCAGCTGCTGTTCAGCATTCAATAGGTTTATACTGTCATTAGTTACATCTACCTGTGCATTTAAAATGTCTAATTTTGTGTTCTGTCCGTATTCAAAGGCATACTCTGCTCTGGTAATCCTATCATTTGAAATTTTCAATGCCTCTTTAAAAACATTTACATTTTCGGTAAGTCGTGCCACTTCAAAATAAATAGCGAACAACTGCAACATCGTATTCTCTATCGTTTCCCTTGCCTGTAATTCGGAGAGCTGATATTGCTCCTTGAGACTTTTATAATTATAATACCTGCCCATACCGTCAAACAACATATAATTGAGGGTTAGACCAGAATTATAACGCTGCGCTTCGGCATTATTAATTTCAAGATCGGGTCTTGGGTCGCCATTCTCAAGAAATTGCCCAGGAAATTCGATTGTAGAATCATCCCGGTTATATGTGGCGCCAGCATTCGCTGTCAAAGAAGGTAAATACCCCGAATTCAAGATACTTTTGTTGTTATCGGCAATGGCCACTTGATTTCGGGCCACCTTAATTCCAAAATTATGCTCCAAGGCCTGAGCTATAGCGTCATCTTTGGATAACAGCTTATCCTGGGCATGCAGACCCACACAAAAAATGCCGAAAAACAGGGTTATATAGTATTTTTTAGTTCTCATTATAATCTATCACTGTATTTGTTTATTATGGTTTCCGCTTTCTGCATGTTCACTTGGAATCGACAAGACTTTTCTCAACATTTTCAACAGAAACTGCATTGGCATGCGAAAGTTCCCCGCTTAAATGTGCCTCTTCTGCTTGTTCCTTAATAGCTCGTTCAACCTCTTCCTTAGTAATTTTGTTGCCTGTCTTCAACCATTTGGAATTCACCTTCACCTTATTACTGAAAGCAAGGAAAATAGGTAACATCACTAAGGTCAATATGGTAGCAAAACCAATTCCATAAGCAATGGATATTGCCATTGGAATAAGAAATTGTGCTTGTCTACTCGTTTCGAGCATCAAGGGTGCTAGACCGGCAATAGTCGTTACAGAGGTTAAAAAGATCGCCCTGAACCTTGAACGGCCTGCTTCGAACAGGGCATCATCAAAATTCATCCCCTTTCTTAAATTACCATTGAATTTACCAATAAGGACGAGTCCGTCATTGACCATAATCCCAATTAGTGCGATAACCCCCAAACCTGAAAGTATGTTGATAGGAAAACCATGGATCCAATGCCCCCAGCCAACCGCTGTAATACTGAACGGAACGAGTAATAGCAGCATCAAGGGCTGGCTAAAACTTCGAAAGGTAAATGCAATAGTCATGTATATCAATAGTAAAACGGCTATTCCAACTGCATTTAAGGACTTCATCATTTTACCAGCTTCCCTATTCTGTCCTTCATAAGATGGGGTAACCGAAGGATATTTGGACTGTATTTCGGGCATGATATCATTACGTATTTCAGTCATGATATCGGTTGCGCTGGTAGTATTGGGATCTTTAAGATCTGCTGAAATCTGTATTTCACGCCGGCCTTCCAAACGATTTATGGCCACATCCCCTCTTTCAATACTATAGTTAGCGATTTCTTTTAAGGGCACACGATTCCCGCTTGGTGTAACGATGCGCATCTCGTCCAAATCGGCTATAGAGGAACGGTTATCACGATCATACCTGACCCAAACCCGAATCTCGTCCTGACCCCGTTGAAAACGCTGTGCTTGGGTTCCAAAAAAACCAGCTCTTACCTGATTCATCACAGCCCTTAAATCCAACCCTAGTAAATATGCATTTTCTTTTAGTTCCAATCGTATTTCCTTGATTCCTGCCGGGTCATTATCGGCCACATCCTTTAATGCCGAATTGTTTACCATCGCCGTCTTTAATTCGGTTTTGGCCGCCTTTAGTTCGGAAATATCATTCCCCAAAAGGGAAACTGAGACTGGATCACCCCCAAAATTACCTCCTGAACCATAAATTAAACTCTCAACACCTACTACTGGACCCACCAATTCCCGCAAACGATTGGTAACCAAGCTAGAACGAATGGCATCTGGTCTTTCTTCCCCAGGTAACAGATTAATCGTCAAGGTGGCCGCTGACGATCCTGGACCCACGTTTCTAATCACATTTTCGAAAAGAACCTTATCGGTTCCCGATAAGTATTCTTCCGTGAGCTCTTGGTTGACTATTTCTGCCTTTTCCTCAATTAAGGAAATAATGGAATCAGTTACTTTTTCATTCGTTCCATTCGGCATTAATAACTCAACCTGCACCCTATCACTCGCAATTCTTGGAAAAAAAGAGGTGCGTATAATGCCCCCACCTATTGATCCAAAGGTCAAGATCAACAACATGGCGAAAATTCCAAAGGTCAACATCTTATATTTCAAGGCAAACTTAAGCGTAGGGCTGTACATATTATCCCGCATCCATTTCATAAAACGATCACCAGCTTGATTAATAACCCTTAGTTTGGCAAAAGCGGCAGCAATACCTGTTTTTTCTTTTTTATCAATGGGATGTAATGCCTTGGAATGTGCCAAGTGTGCCGGTAAAATAATTAAGGCCTCAACAAGGGAAACTACCAAGGTAAGAATCACAATGACCGAAACCTCGCCGAAAAACTCCCCTATTCTCCCATCTAGGAACAGGAAAATCGAGAAAGCCAAGATCGTCGTTATGATAGCCGATACTATCGGCGGAATTACTTCCATAGTACCATCGATGGCCGCCTCGATAGGAGACTTTCCTTTTTCATAATGCTGATAGATATTCTCCGCGATCACGATACCATCATCCACCAAAATACCAATAACAATGATCATCCCGAACAAGGAGAGCACATTGATCGTGACATCGAAAAAGCCAGCAAAAACAAACATCCCCAAAAAGGCAATCGGAAGCCCAAAAGCTACCCAAAACGCGAGCCTCGTATTTAAAAAGAGTGAAAGAAACAAGAGCACCAAAGCCATACCCATCATGGCATTCTCAGTCAATAATGTCGTTCTTTGGGTCAGCGTTTTTGACAAATCACTGACCACACTAAGCTGAACATTATTGTACTTTTGGTTAAACTCTGCCACATAGTCCTTCACCTTTTGTGCTGAACCGATGAGGTCTTCTGTATTGGTACTTGTAATAGTAGTTCTAACCGAAATATTGCCATTGAAATATGAAGCGTTTGGAGTTTCGGAGAACCTGTCTCTAATAATAGCTACATCTTTTAACCGAATAACTTGCCCATTGGGATCAGCCTTGATTATGATATTAGACAATTCATTACCATAATAAGACCGATTGTTGGCCCGTATCAGATATTCTTCGGCACTGGTCTTTATATTACCCCCAGTAACCAAAATATTAGCATTGCCAACCGCCTGTGAAACTTCATTAAAAGATAGGTTATACGCTAATAGGCTGTTTTCATTTACAGCAATCTCGATTTCTTCCAGTGGATATCCTGAAATCGTTATCTGTGATATGCCTTCTATAGCCCTTATATCATTTTCAATTTGCCTCCCAATTTGCTTTAAAGTTGCTAAAGGCACTTGTTCGCCACTAATGGCAAAACTAATAGTCTGTCTTATAGCCTCTAGTTTGGAAACAATCAGCGGTTCCATTCCGGTTGGGAAAGTCGGTACGCGGTCAACCGCATTTTTAACTTGAAGAAGCATAAAATCAATATCCCTGCCTTTTTCAATTTCAACATTGATACTACCACTATTCTCCCTAGAGGTTGAAGTAACACGTTCTACACCTTCCAATCCTTTCAGGTTATCTTCTATTTTCAGCACAATCCCCTCTTCGACCTCTTGAGGTGAGGCACCGGGATACGTAATGTTTATAAAAACATTCTTTGAATCTGTTAGCGGGAAAAATGAAGACTTTAAGGATAGGGCACCCATGATACCAAAAATCGCAAAGGCAATAATGATAACGTTTACCGCTACGTGATACTTAATGAAATACGCAATAACATTTCTCATTAGTCTGTTGTTTTATTAGGTTCCATTTCATTTTGCCCTTGGTATTGCTGCACCAACATGCCCACATAAGAACCCATTAAAGGCTTACTTAATATGGTAAGGCCATCCGGGACCTGCTTCAATACCACTTTTTTATCCGAAAAGTATACGGGTGTAACGTCAATAAGATCCAATATGGAATCCCGAACAACGAATATTTGATTGTTTTCCAACAACAAGTTCCTATCAATTTCAATGGCATTGGATTCTTCCTTAGCGTTAAGGTCTGCTTCCAGGTACATGCCTTCCCTCAGGTTACTATCCCTAACTTCGATGTAAGCCTTGATGGTCTGGGTTGCCTGATCTACGCTGCCGTTTATCCTAGTCACCTTTCCCATATATTGTTTAGATTTGTCCAAATTGTTCAAAGCGACCTCTTCCCCGATTTTTAGCAGATCACTAAAATTTTTACTAAGCGCAACTTCCAATTCGTAAACATCGGTATTGATAAATTCCCCTAGTTTTTGTCCTGCCCGGATCAAAGTTCCTTCTGTTACCAATGCCTCTGTCAGCACCCCATTGAAGGGGGCAGTAATCCTATATTTTAGGAGGCGCTGTTCCATGTTCTTTACATTGTAGTAGGTGGTTAAAATACCCCGTCCAGAAATAAAGAACTTTTCTTTTTCCGTACTCATCTCCGGAAGCTGTGGGGTGGCTTTAGCCATATCGAATCCGTTGAGATAGGCTTGCCATTTTGGGAACAATTC
>JABDKZ010000193.1 GCA_013001935.1 Maribacter sp. | reverse complement strand
TACCGTCAGAAAAGCGGCAATCTGACTTGTATTATATTCCCCTTTGGCGATATTGACCAAAACCTGTTTTGCGTCGGTTTTTGTCAAAATATCATGATTGATCAATCTATTTAAAATATCTTTCATTGATTCTGATTTTTTCAGTAAAATTCTATTCACGGTCTTTTAACCAGTTTTTTAAAATTGTCTTACCCTGGGGGGTTAATACGGATTCCGGATGGAATTGTACCGCACAAACGTCGTATTTCTTGTGTCGCAAAGACATTATTTGCCCGTTTTCATCAATGGAAGTTACTTCCAAAACCTTTGGTACAGCTGGATCTACCACCCAGGAATGATAGCGTCCTACTTCAATTTTCCTTGGTAATCCATCGAACAAAACATCATCTTTGATTACTTTGATCTCCGTAGCTATTCCATGATACACTTCTTCTAAATTGATCAATGAGCCTCCAAACACTTCTGCGATGGCTTGCTGCCCCAGACAAACACCTAAAATGCTTTTGGTGGGGGCATATGTCGCAATGATTTCTTTGAGAAGACCAGCTTCGTCAGGAATACCAGGTCCTGGGGAAAGCACAATCCTATTAAAAGCAGCAACCTCTTCTATGGTTAGTTGGTCATTTCTTTTTACCACTACCTCACAATTTAAATCCTCTAAATAGTGGACTAAATTGTACGTAAAGCTATCATAGTTGTCAATTACCAATATTTTTTTCATAATCATCTTGATTTTGGAAATTTAGATGGTCTCTGCAATTTCCAAGGCCTTGGTCAAAGCACCTAGCTTGTTATAGGTTTCCTGTAATTCGTTCTCTGGATTCGAAGCTGCTACTAAGCCAGCCCCAGCTTGATAATGTAACTCGTGGTTTTTGCTTAAAAAAGTTCGGATCATAATGGCGTGATTGAAGTTTCCTGAAAAATCCATAAAACCAATGGCACCACCATAGTACGTTCTATTTGTCTTCTCATATTTATCGATGAGTTGCATAGCCATATGTTTGGGCGCTCCACTCAAAGTCCCTGCAGGAAAGGTATCAGCCACCACTTTCATGGTGGTAATATCCTTTTTCTTTTGTCCGGTTACCTTCGAGACTAAATGAATCACATGTGAAAAAAACTGTACTTCCCTATAATTATCAACACTGACCATATTACCATTTCGGCTTAAGTCGTTTCTTGCGAGATCAACCAACATCACATGCTCACTATTTTCTTTGTCATCATCAGTCAATTTTTTTGCCAATTCGGCATCCTTTTCGTCATTCCCTGTCCTCTTGAAGGTGCCCGCTATAGGATGTATCTCGGCCCTGCCATCACTGACTATCAATTGTGCTTCTGGTGAACTTCCGAAAATTTTAAAATCCCCGTAATCAAAATAGAATAAATAGGGGGATGGATTTATTGAACGCAGCGCTCTATACACATTGAATTCGTCGCCTTTGAAACCTTGAGAGAATCTACGGGACAATACAAGTTGAAAAACATCACCTCGCTGGCAATGTTTTTTAGCCAATGCCACATGTTCTTTATATTCCTCATCTTTGAGGTTTGATGTAGGTTTTCCTTCTTTATTGAAGTTGTAAGAAGCAAAATTCTTTACATTCAGAATATGCTCAATCTCGGCAATATTGCTTTCAGATGCATAGCAATGAGCGAATATGTAGGCCTCATTCTTAAAATGGTTTATGGCAATTATATTTTGATATACGGCGTAATAAATATCAGGAATATTCAAATTGCCTTCTTTGTTTCCAATTTCGATATCTTCAAAATATCGAACCGCATCATATGCCATATACCCGAACAAGCCATTGTTTATAAATTTGAACGCGTTTTTATCGGCCTTAAAATTTTGACTAAAATCATGCACGGTTTTAACTACATCGGTATTTGTAGTGATTTCCTTGGTTATGATTCTACCATCCGGATAGTGTTCAACAATGGTTTCATCTTCAACCTTGATTGAGGCTACAGGATTGCAGCAGATATAAGAAAAACTATTGTCATTGGCGTGATAGTCGCTACTTTCCAGCAGAATACTGTTCGGGAATTTATCACGTATCTTTAAGTATACGCTGACCGGTGTAATGGTATCAGCAAGTATTTTTTTATGATGTGATTTAAATTGGTAATCCATGCTCAAAATGTATAATTAAAAAAGGCCTGTCGTGATAGACAAGCCTTTTATATAGATTAACTACAATGGTGCTTAGCTCACGACATTTTTCGCAAGTTACTCCACCACCATGTATTTGTTCCTTTGTTTTTCATTGGTTCAAATATAGAAATGATTTTTAAAACAACAAATACGTTTTCCGTAAAATAAAAAGCCCCATATACTTTTTGGTGTATGGGGCTTGTCTTGTGAGGTCAAGTTTATTAAAATACCAAATCAACCACTAGGTCAAATTCGTCATAAATTGTTTTGTCTCCTAAATTATCAAAAAAACTGCCAGAACCGTATCGAACGTCGTATTGCGCCCTATCAATTTTCATAGTAGCAGTAGCTTTACTGCCATATACCGAAACATCAAATGAAACGGATTTGGTGATGCCTTTTATGGTCAAGTCACCTTTTACCTCATAGGAATTTTTACCTGAGGATTCAATATTGGTAAAAGTTAATTTTGCATACTGGTGCTTTGCAACCCCAAAGAAATCATCAGATTTCAAATGACCTTCCAATTTGCCCTTATATTCCCCTTCTAAATCGGTGCTTACCAAAGTGGACATATCAACCGTAAAATCGCCTCCGGCTAGTTTACCTTCATTAAAAAGTAATGACCCTTCGGTTAAGTTAACCGTACCCGTATGTGATCCGGTGACTTTATAGGCTTTCCATGTTACTGTACTTTCTTCGGTTTTCACTTCTTTTTTTTCATCATTCATTGGCTCAGTGGCCGTTGCTGTAAGTCCCAATATTATGGCTAATGCAAGTACTAAAAGATTCTTTTTCATGATTTAAATTGTTATGTGTTAATGTTTAATAATTAAAATTTATTTAATAATAAGTTCAATTGTTTCATGTCACTATCTGAAAATTGATTCAATAAAGCAGCTTCGGTCTGTGCCATGGTTTTGTCCATTTCTAATAATTTATCAGTACCCTTTTTGGTTAAATTAATCTCTACCTTTCTTCTGTTAGAGGGGCAAGTAATCCTATCTACATACCCTTTTGACATTAATTTATCTACCAAACGGGTTGTGTTGCTCATCCTTGTTACCATTCTTTCGTTTAAGGTTGAAAGATTAGCTGGTTTCCCTTTCTGTCCCCTTAGAATTCGTAAAACATTGAATTGTTGAATTGAAATATCAAAAGGTTTCAGTGCAATTGCTATTTGCTCATTAATCGTATTGTTAACCAACATCATATGAATAATCGTCCTGCGATCTAAAGGAATTTGTTCTTTGGTCTTAATACGCTCTTCTACATTCATGTACTTACAACAATTGTATATACAAATGTAGCAGGAAAAATAAAAAGCAATGCTATTGAAAAGATAAAACTTTGTTAAAAATATCTAGGTTCTGATGATTCGAAAGCTGAAAACAGTCCATATCGTTTAATTTTCAAAAATTGTTTTATTTTTGCCAACTAAAATTTACTACCATGGCAGATTTATCACAAGGAGTTTGGGCAGAGCAGTTAAATGCTGATGACAATTCATTTATTTTAGATGTACGCACCCCATTGGAAGTTTCAGAGGGATACATTCCAATGGCTTCCAATCTTGATATTTATCTAGGACAACAATTCTTGGCCGAATTGGAGAAATTGGATAAATCTAAAAGTTATTATGTGTATTGTAGATCGGGGAACCGGAGCAGACAAGCTTGCGCCATTATGAATAGTGTTGGATTTAAAAATGCATACAACCTTGAAGGTGGCATGATGGCCTGGCAAGGTGAGGTTATCCGATAATATCTAAAAAATATCCTGTTGAAAAATCCCTCATTTAGGCGGGATTTTTTATTTTAGGACAATGCGTGAAGATCTACTCCAATTTATCTGGAAATATAAAAAACTGCAATTGGAGCAAATGGTCACAACCAACGGTGAGGCCTTGGTAGTTCTTGATGTAGGCTTACATAATCTGCAGGCCGGCCCGGATTTTTTTAATGCGAAAATCAATATTGATGGTCAACTTTGGGCAGGCAATGTGGAGATTCATAAAAATGCTTCGGATTGGTATGCACATCATCACGAAGGCGACAGCAACTATGAAAATGTAATCCTTCATGTAGTTTGGAAAGATGACATGACCATATACCGTAAGGATAACACAAGCATACCTACCTTAGAGTTAAGCCATTATATCCCCGATGACCTATTGCGTAATTATCAAAACCTATTTGATACTAAAAACACAAGGTTTATTAATTGTGAAAATGAAATTTCGGGGATTGATAAATTCATTCTAAATAATTGGCTAGAACGGCTGTATATTGAAAGATTGGAGCATAAGTCCAAATTGGTCAACGAGCTTTTGAAAGCAACAAAAAATGATTGGGAAAGCGTTTTATATATTTTACTGCTAAAGAATTTTGGGCTTAAGATCAATGGGGATTCATTTTTTAGTTTGGCCCAAGCCCTCGATTTTAATATTATCCGCAAGCTACAGAAAAACCAGGCCCAGTTAGAAAGCATCTTATTTGGATTAACCGGATTATTGAATGATGAGTCTGTTTTAGATTCGTACCATGCAGCATTGAAAAATGAATACCACTACATAAAACATAAGTTTGATTTAGACGAAATAGCTGTTTTGGTTCCTGAATTCTTTAAACTTCGTCCGCCAAATTTTCCAACGATACGTTTATCACAATTTGCCAATTTATATAGTGAAAATCATAACCTGTTCTACAAAGTCATAAAGGCGAATACCATGGCTGAATTCTACAACATCTTTGAAGTTTCTGCTAGCGCTTATTGGGAAGACCATTTTACCTTTGGCAAGCGGTCTACAAAAAGCACTAAAAAATTGACGAAAAAGTTTATTGACTTATTGATTATAAATACGATTCTTCCTATAAAATTTAGTTATGCCAAACATCTTGGTAAAGATTTGAATGAGAGCCTACTTACACTAATTGGCAGCGTTAAAAAGGAAGATAATACAATTCTGGAAAAATTCACTTCTTTGGGCATAAGGATAATAACAGCGGGCGAAAGTCAGGCAGTTTTGCAACTATATAATGCGTATTGTTCAAAAAATAAATGCCTTCAATGTGCGATTGGTGGTAGTTTATTAAACGGAAATATTTAATTTTAGGCGATGAATGTTTTCTACCAACTTTTATATTATTTTCAAAAAAGAGGTTTTGAAGTTTGCAGACGAATTGCCGAGCGTATGGGTATTCGTGCAAGGGTTGTTAGAACATCGTTCATTTACCTTACGTTTGTAACCTTGGGATTTGGTTTTGCCCTTTATCTTTTTTTAGCTTTCTGGTTGAAAATAAAAGATTTGGTACACACCAAGAGAACCTCTGTTTTTGACCTATAGAAATATGTTAAGACTTTTCCGTTCTAAAATCTATGTGGCCATAGCACTTATGCTAGGGGTTGTCTTATTTGGTGTTTTAGGTTACCGCTATTTATCTGATTACACTTGGGTCAATGCCTTATACATGACGGTCATAACGATGGCTACTGTAGGTTTTAGGGAAGTACAGCCTTTGGATGATACGGCTAAGATTTTTACCGTATTTTTAATCATATCAAGTATATTTATTTTAGGTTACTCTATATCCGTAATAACGGAATACGTATTGGGTAGAAACTCCCTCCAACTTTTAAAAAAGAAAAAAGTGAAAAACAAGATCAGTACCTTATCGAACCATGTTATCATTTGTGGATTTGGACGTAATGGTAATCAAGCGGCCGAAAGGCTAAAAGCATATAGAAAGCCCTTTGTTGTGGTTGAAAAAAACAAGGATATTATTGAGAAGTATGAAGATTCTTTTTTGTTCGTTGAGGGAGATGCCAATGATGATGAAGTATTGATACAGGCTGGTATAGATCGTGCCCAATACATTATTACTACCCTTCCCGATGATGCCGCCAATCTTTTTGTAGTGCTGTCTGCAAGGCAGCTTAACAAGAAACTGAATATAATCAGTAGGGCTTCACAAATTACTTCACAGAAAAAATTAAGACTTGCAGGGGCAGACCAAGTAATAATGCCTGATAAAATTGGTGGTGATCATATGGCCTCGCTGGTGGTAATGCCAGACCTTATTTCCTTTATGGATGAATTGTCTGTAGAAGGAGGGGATACCACAAATCTTGAAGAAGTTGCTATTGAAGATTTTTCAGAAGAAGGCGAGTGCAACTCACTTCGTGATTTGGATTTGAGAAGAAAAACGGGATGCACGATCATTGGTTACATTGGGCCAGATGGAGTATACACCATAAACCCTGAAGCCGATATGCCCTTGCAACCAAAAAGCAAAGTGATCGTACTGGGCAGGCCGGAGCAGATTCGTAAATTGAACGAAATGTTCCATATTTAATCTCTTTTCTTTTACATCAATATTTGATTGGGTAGAATATTTTTATGATATTGCTGTCCTTGCAAATTAAACCAAAACCAAAAACAGCAATTATGAAGTATAGACTTCTTTTATTATTTACCATATTACCACTTTTAACTAACGCACAAGAGAAAGGACTGGATGAGAAGGTCAATGATGCATTCATGCCTTTGGCTGTTTGGTGGGAAGGTTTTGTATTGACGTCAATACCTATTGCTGGTTATGACTTACCTGTTGTTTTGATTTTGTTGATTTTTGGAGCCACATTTTTCACGATATATTTTAAGTTTCCAAATATCACGAGATTTCCTTTGGCCATCAATACGGTTAGGGGCAAGTATGATGAACTAGATCACCATGGTGTTGAAAAGGCGGATTTGAATATAGTAGATGGTGATTTGGTGGATACCATTAGCGATGAAAGTAAAGATGGCGAAGTAAGTCACTTTCAAGCCTTGGCTACTGCAGTTTCTGGAACTGTTGGTCTGGGTAATATAGCTGGTGTTGCGGTGGCGATAGCAGTAGGTGGTCCTGGAGCGACGTTTTGGATGATTGTTTGTGGCCTTATTGGTATGTCGACAAAGTTTGTTGAATGTACTTTGGGTGTAAAGTATAGGGATGTAGGTGAAGATGGAACAGTTTACGGGGGACCCATGTACTACCTATCAAGAGGCTTAAAGGAAAGGGGCTTCACTGGATTAGGAAAAGTCCTGGGTATCATTTTTGCGGTACTCTGTGTTGGTGCATCTTTTGGGGGTGGTAATGCATTTCAGTCAAATCAGGCTGCAGTGCAACTTTCTACAATGTTGAATTTAGAAGGTGGGGCCACAGGCGTGATTATTGGTATAATTTTGGCCATTTTGGTAGGTATTGTAATTATTGGTGGCATTAAGAAGATTGCCAGCGTTACCGAGAAAATAGTTCCTTTTATGGCAGGTGTTTACGTATTGGCATCATTGGTTATCATTTTTGCAAATATTGAATATATCGGCGACGCGATCTCAATGATTTTCGCTGGGGCATTTACTCCTGAAGCAGGCCTTGGCGGTGTTCTCGGCGTTATCATAGTT
>JABDKZ010000181.1 GCA_013001935.1 Maribacter sp. | reverse complement strand
AGATGATGAACTGCGGTCTAATGGTTTGTAGCAATTCGTGCTTTTTAGTTACACCGCTTACCCCAATTAATTCTTCGTCAAGTGCAATGGGCAAGGGTGTACTTTTGCATAACGATGCCATTTCTTTTAGATTACCTTGTTTAATCGGTTGCTCAATTGAATGCAGATCAAAACCCGCCAAAATATTGAGTTTATCTAATGCCTCTAAAGGGTTAAAGGCTCCGTTCGCGTCAACACGCAGTTCAATTTGATCTTTGGAATATTCTTTTCTAATCGTTTCTAAAAGTGAAATCTCGGATTTAAAATCAATGGCCCCTATTTTCATTTTAATACAATTGAAGCCAGCTTCCAATTTTTGTTGTATTTGCTCAAGCATATAGCCTTCATCGCCCATCCAAATGAGTCCATTTATGGGAATCGGAGCTTGATTTCTTGTAAATTCAGAAGAAAAAAGCTCAAAAGGGTCTTTTGACTTGAGCGATAAAAAGGCTTGCTCTACTCCAAATTGTATACTTGGGAAAGACTGTAATTCAAGCCATAAATTGTCCTTTCCTTTCTCGATCTCATTGCATACCCAATTAAGCTTATCTTCAAATTCAGGAACATCGTCATAGCTTAGGCCTTTGAACATGCCACATTCACCAATACCATAGCTGCCATCTTTTTCTAAAATCAAGAACCATGTTTCCTTTTCGGTGAGAATCCCCCTCGAAGTACCACTAGGTCTTTTAAAGCTTAAGTTGTATTTTTTAATTGTGGCCTTCATTCGTTGCTGCCAAATTTAACTATATTTTAGGTCTAAAAACTAACGAAATGCAAAGGATAGCTGGTAAAATTGTATGGATTACGGGGGCTTCATCCGGAATAGGCGAAGCATTAACCTATGCCCTAGACAAAAAAAACTGTAAATTGATTATCTCGTCAAGACGGGAAGCTGACCTAAATAGGGTAAAGGATAAGTGTACCAACAAACATAATATTGCGATTTTACCATTAGACTTAGTTGAATTCAATACTATGGATAGAAAAGTTAGTGAAGCCTTAGCCCTTAATAACGGTTTGGATATTCTGATCAATAATGCAGGGGTCAGTCAACGTTCATTGATCGTTAATACTGATTTCGAAGTCTATAAAAATTTGATGGAAATTAATTACTTGGGAACAGTGGCCTTGACCAAAGCCCTCCTTCCCTATTTTATTGAAAATAAAAAAGGCCATTTTGTGACAGTTACAAGTTTAATGGGAAAATTCGGATCTCCATACCGGTCAGGATATTGTGGTGCCAAACATGCCCTGCACGGGTTTTTTGATGTATTGCGCATGGAGCATGAAAAAGACCAAATCGCTGTTACCCTAATTTGCCCGGGTTTTGTTCAGACCAATGTTGCAAAAAATGCCCTGACTGCTGACGGAAGTAAGCAAATGAGTGATGATAAAGCCACTCAAAATGGCTTACCTGTGCACATTTTCTCCCGAAAAATGATACGCGCCATTGAGCGTCAAAAGTTCGAGGCCTATATAGGGCGTGGCGAGTTAATGGGAATATACATGAAGCGGTTCTTTCCCAAACTCCTTCATAAAATCGTACTTCGGAGTGAAGTTAGATAGTCATTGAAGCCCCAATATCGAGCAAATGCAACTCCTTGCCCGCATTTTTGAATTTGTCAATTGCCAAATCATGGTCAATCTCAATATATCCGAAAGTGTCATAATGATAACCCAGTACGGTATCGCATTCAACAAAATTGGATGCACTCACGGCATCATCGATACCCATCGTGAAATTATCCCCTATGGGCAAAATTGCAAGATTTAAACGCGTAGAAGCAGGAATGAGTTTCATATCCATGGTCAAAGCGGTGTCTCCAGCAATGTAGACGTGCTTTTCTTCCGTTGAAAGAATAAACCCTCCTGGTTCACCTCCATATGTACCATCAGCAAATGATGAGGTATGAATGGCATTTACATATTTAAGATTGCCAAAATCAAATTTCCAATTGCCCCCATGGTTCATGGGGTGCGCCTTTAACCCCTTAGACTCATAATGCATGGCTATTTCATAATTACTGACAATAACGGCATCAGATGCCTTGGCAATAGTCTCAACATCGAGAACATGGTCTTGATGCGCGTGTGTAACAAGGATATAATCCGGATTTAAATCCTGAATATTGATTTTTCCCGAGGCCTTTTCGTTCCCCGTTATAAATGGATCAACTAAAATCGATGAATTTGCGGCTTCTATTAAGAGAGAAGCATGACCAAGAAAAGTAATTTTCATAATTGAAGTATTTTATACTTCAAATTTACTGAACTCTATTTAAAATTGAACCAAAAACGCACACCTTCCGACGTTTTATCAACATTTAAATTGGTCTGAAGTTGATTTGCCAAACGGTTCATTAAACGAATACCCATTGAAGATTGGGCACGTTCGTCTGTGTCTTCAGGCAAACCAATGCCATTATCGGTATATTCAAAAAAGCCCTCCTGCTCGTTTTGTTTTCTTATGTGAATGTAAATTTTACCGTTTTCCTCGTCATGGGGAAAGGCATACTTGAAAGAATTAGATACCAATTCGTTCAACATCAACCCAAAAGGTATGGCCCGGTCAATATCAAGTTCAACACCTTCAGCATCAATAGTGATGTTAATATTATGTCCTCCTTTTTTATAAACAGATTGTACGCTATTTATTAAACTTTCAATATAGCCCTGCATTTCAATTACCGAGAGGTCGTCGTTCTGATATAGTTTCTGATGGATCAAGGCCATGGCCTTTACCCTACTTTTGCCTTCTTCCAATGCTTCAATTGCAGCTTTACTTCTAGTATTCTTGGTTTGGAGGCTCAATAAACTCGAAACCATCTGCAGGTTATTTTTAACCCTATGGTGAATCTCTTTCAGCAAGGAGTCTTTCTCAATGAGTGAGTTTTCAATAATATGCTTCTGTTCGGCAATCAGTCTTTGGTTCTTTATACTCTTAAGATAAGCGTATACCAACCCAGCAAAACCCAATAGCGTAAATACCAATGAAATAAAGACCAAGTTTATTTTCTCGTCCTGGGCCGACATTTCCAATCTTTGTTGTTCAAGGTCCTTTTTACGTTCCTCTAACATGGCATCTTTGTTTGCCATCTCTTTCCCCATTACATATGCCAATTGTTGTTTTCTGAGCTCAGATTCATTGGTATCAATTGAATCCCTGATCCGCATATTGCGTTTAAGGTACGAGGCTGAATTTTGAAAGTCGCCCGTTTTATCATAGTAGGAAGACAACAGCCGATTTCGCTGTAGAATATGA
>JABDKZ010000175.1 GCA_013001935.1 Maribacter sp. | reverse complement strand
TAGTAAGCCTTCTACAGCACAAAGGGGCAGATGATAAAAAGGGTATTGCTATAACCAAAGGCCTATTTAAAACGAGTCCGGTATTTAATATTGGTTCTTTTGCCGTTATGATAATTCTGGTTGTCCTTTATGCCCTTTTCTGGAACTGATCTGAACTAATTGGAATAAAAATACTGGCCTTGACATAGTTTATATCAAGGCCAGTATTTTTAGGCATTGGCGTTTTTTATAAGCAGAAATATTAAACCATTCATAGGGTAAACCCTTTTGCCAATACAATTGAAACCATAGGCGCATTTACACTTTTATCCACTGCTTTTAATTTAGGGTAATATGCCAACTTAAGAGCATTAGCGGTATCACTAAAATGTTAATTTATTAAATAGTACCCTCAATATAATCAGTGATTTATAGGATGAAAACGGATGATGGTGTATTTTTGCAAAATCTTG
This sequence comes from Maribacter sp., assembly GCA_013001935.1. GTDB lineage: Bacteria > Bacteroidota > Bacteroidia > Flavobacteriales > Flavobacteriaceae > Maribacter_A. The sequence continues at coordinate 5,245 of JABDKZ010000175.1, read as the reverse complement.
ATTATCAAATGCCTTTTAAGGTACTAGAATAAAATTGTAAAAATCGGGTGTCTAGTGATTTTGCTTTAAGTATAAGTACACAATACAAGTATAACTAATAGCAATTTTATATAGGCCTATTCGATTAAACGAAGAGTAAGAACAGTTAGAAGAAATGACAAAACAAAGCATTGAAAAGCATTTGCTTTTTTTATCCCTGGTAATTCTATTTACCGCTTGTAATTCTGAAAAGAAAGACAACAAAGAAAATAGTAGTAAAGAACCTGTTCTGTTCTCTTTACTCACTTCGGACAAAACGGGAATTGATTTTACCAATACGGTTGAAAATCAAAAAGACTTCAACATTTTCAAATATCGAAATTTTTATAATGGTGGTGGGGTTGCGATTGGTGATATAAACAATGATGGCCTTCCTGATATTTATATGACCGCCAATATGGGCAAAAACAAGCTCTATTTGAATAAGGGCAATCTAAAATTTGAAGATATTTCTACCAAAGCGGGTATTGAGGGCAGTAAGCCGTGGTCAACAGGAGTGAATATGGTAGATATTAACAACGATGGATTACTTGATATATATGTGAGTAATGCGGGCAACATGAAAGGCAATAATCATGACAATGACCTATACATAAACAATGGGGACTTAACTTTTACAGAAAAAGCGCATGAATACAATCTTGCAAAAACAGGTTTTTCAACGCACGCCACTTTTTTTGATTATGACAAGGATGGAGACCTGGATGCTTACATCTTGAATAATAGTAATATTCCCGTTAGCAGTTTGGGCTATGCCGAACAGCGTAATGTTAGAGCCCAGGATTGGGAGGGCGTGCCGGATATTTTTAAAGGTGTTGGTGACATGCTTTTAAGAAACGATAATGGCAAATTCGTTGATGTCAGTGAAGATGCGGGTATTTATGGGAGCCTTATAGGTTTTGGCCTGGGTATAATGGTCACGGATATCAACAAAGACCTTTACCCGGACATCTATGTTTCCAATGATTTTTATGAGCGTGACTATTTATACATAAATAACCAAGATGGCACATTCAGTGAAGAAATAAAGAAATGGACATCGCATCTTTCGCTTTCCGCTATGGGGATTGATATGGCTGATATTAATAATGACGGCAATGCCGAAATTTTTATTACTGATATGCTTCCCGAGCATGATCAACGGGTTAAATCGGTTATGGAATTTGACGGTTATAATGTATTTAAATTAAAGCAGAGCAAAGACTTTTATCAGCAGTACATTCAGAATACATTGCAATTAAACAATGGCAATGGTTCATTTTCCGAAGTGGCTTATTATAGTGGCGTTGATGCCACAGATTGGAGTTGGGCAGGCCTTTTGTTTGACATGGATAACGATGGATTTCGTGATATCTTCATTACCAATGGAATAAATCATGACCTGACCGATTTGGATTTTGTTGACTTTTTTGCAAATGAAATTATGAGAAAAATGGCCCTTACCGGCAAAAAAGAATCCATAGATTCTATTATAGATAAAATGCCCATAAAACCTTTAGCGAATTATGCGTATAAGAACAATGGTGACATTACATTTTCAAACGCGAATGCTGATTGGGGATTCGAGACCAAAAGTATGTCTAACGGTGCAGCTTATGGTGACTTGGACAATGATGGTGATCTGGATCTAGTAGTGAATAATGTTAATATGGCTTCTTTTATTTATGAGAACAACACCAATGAATTAACTAATCATAACTATATTCAATTAAAACTTGAGGGTAGTGAAAAAAACCAATTCGCAATTGGCACAACAGTACTGCTCTACTACGAAGACAATGTAGTAATGCAAGAACTTATTCCTTCAAGGGGTTTTCAGTCGTCAATGGATTATACAATGACCATAGGCTTGGGAGATACCCAAATCATAGACTCTCTTAGGGTAATTTGGCCCGATGATCATACCGTAAAGCTTTCTAAAGTTAAAGCAAATCAAGTATTATCACTTAAATATACCGACGCTAAGGATAAATATATCCCGATTCAAAAACCAAGCCCACAAACACTACTTAAAAAACTACCTAGTGAACAATTAGTCCGCCACGAGGAAAATAATTACAATGATTTTGATTATGAAGGCTTAATTTACAAGCAACTTTCGCAAGAAGGCCCATCGGTTGCTATTGCGGACATTAACAACGATGGCAATGAAGATATTTTTGTTGGCGGAGCCAAAGGCCAGTCAGGTACTTTTTATCTACACAAAGGAAATGGTGAGTTAAGACAAAAAAGCCTTGGTATGGATGCTAATTATGAAGATACGGCTGCCTCCTTTTTTGATGTTGACAATGATGGGGACCAAGATTTAATGATCGGCTCTGGCGGTAACGAGGTAGGTGAGGAAAAAAGCTATGTACTTCGTTTATATCTCAATGACGGAAGGGGCTCTTTTGTAAAATCGAGCGAAAATCTACCTTCTACCTTCAAGAACATTTCAATTATTTCTCCCTATGATTTTGATGAAGATGGTGATATTGATGTGTTTGTAGGTTCTAGGAGCGTTGTGGGTATTTACGGCATTGATCCCGACCATTTATTCTTGGAAAACAACGGTGACGGTACATTTATTGATGCTAGCGAGCGCTTGGCGTATGATTTAAAAGATGCAGGAATGATTACCAATGCCATATGGGCAGACTTGGATGGTGATGCGAAAAAAGACTTGGTTACCGTTTCAGAATGGGGCACTCCCATGGTGTACGGCAATTCTGGAAGAAGACTCTCAAAACAGGAGTCATCTTTAGATAGCTTATTCGGATGGTGGAACGTTGTAGAGGCCGCTGATTTGGATAACGATGGTGACAATGATCTTATTCTCGGTAATCAAGGGCGTAATATTCATTATAAGCCCTCCAAAGAAAATCCAATGAAAATGTGGATCAATGACTATGATAACAACGGCACAATAGAGCAAATTGTTACCCAGCATTCAAATGGCAGGGATTTTCCATTACATCAAAAAAAGGAAATGACAGAGCAAATCGTTTCTTTAAAAAAGCAGAATTTAAAAGCCTCTGATTATGCCAAAAGATCCATTGATGAATTATTCCCTGAGGATGTTATGAATAATACAATTGTAAAACAGGTCAACACTATGGAATCTGTCATTGCAATAAATGAAGGAAACGGAAAATTCACGATAAAAAATCTTCCGAGTAGGGTCCAATTGTCTTGCATATGTGGTATTACATGTACCGATGTTAATGGTGATGGCAATCTAGATATGATAATGGGAGGTAACAACTACGAGTTTAAACCACAATACTCAAGGTTAGACGGCAGTTACGGCAATGTTTTATTGGGTGATGGCAAGATGGATTTTAAATGGCAGGATTATTCGAAAAGTGGCTTTTTTATTAAAGATGAAATAAAGCACCTGAAACAATTCAAGGACAAAAATGATAAAGTCTTTGTAATTGCAGCGATTAACAATAGTAAACCCATGATTTTCAGCATCAATGAATAAGTCCTATCTATTTGCTAGTATATTGATACTGACTATTCTGGTAGGCTGTGAAAACAAACAAGGCAGGTTGTTCAGTAATCCCAAACCAGAACAAACAGGTATTCTTTTTTCAAATGACCTTACAGAAACCGATTACTTGAATATATTGGATTATTTGTATTTCTACAATGGCGGCGGCGTGGCCATTGGGGACATTAATAATGATAGTCTTCCAGATATATTTCTTTCAGGAAACCAAGTAAAAAATAAACTTTACCTGAATAAGGGCAACTTAAAATTTGAAGATATTACGGCCAAAGCTGGTGTAGAAGGCAATAGTTCATGGAATACCGGTGCTGTAATGGGCGATGTAAATGGTGATGGTTTGTTGGATATATATGTTTGTGCCGTCGTAGGCATTAACGGGTTCAACGGTCATAATGAACTTTATATAAATAATGGTGATGGCACTTTTGAGGAAAGTGCTGTAAAATATGGTCTAGACCAGGATTCTTACAGTTCCTCAGCGGCATTTCTAGACTATGACCTTGATGGGGATCTTGATATTTATCTTTTGAACCATGCGGTACATACCCAAGAGTCTTACGGCAAAGCGGACTTACGATTAAAACGAAATTTTCAAACTGGTGATAAATTGCTCCGTAATGACGAAGGACAATTCAAAGAGGTAAGTGAAGAAGCAGGAATTTATAGCGGAATTAACGGTTATGGGTTAGGTCTGGCCATTTCTGATTTTAATCTTGATGGTTATCCTGATATTTATATTGGTAATGACTTTCATGAGGACGATTATTTTTATCTAAACAATGGGGATGGCACATTTACCGAAAGCTTGAAAAAATATTTTGGGCATACAACCCGTTTTTCGATGGGGAATGATGTTGCCGACATAAATCATGATGGCCGTCCCGATCTTATGACCTTAGACATGCTTCCAGAAGATGAAAAGGTTCTAAAATCTTCAGACGGGGAAGCGGATATTCAAATTCAGAAAATGCAAATTGAACGTTTTGGATATCACTATCAGTTTACGCGAAACATGCTTCATATTAACCAATCTGACGGTACTTTTGCTGAGACCGCTTTGTTGAGTGGTATTGCCGCAACAGACTGGAGCTGGAGTACTCTTATTGCCGATTATGACCAAGATGGCGAACAAGATATTTTTATTTCTAATGGTATCCCAAAAAGACCCAATGATCTTGACTATATTAATTTTGTATCAAGTGATCAGATAAAGAATAAGATCAGCAATACCAAATTAGTAGATCAACAAGCCTTTGAAATGATGCCTGCGGGAGAAATGCACAATTATGTTTATAAGGGAGGTAAAGGCTTAACATTTAACGATAAATCAAAAGATTGGACATCAATGCAGAAAACCGTTTCAGGAGCAACTGCATGGGCCGATTTAGACAATGATGGTGACCTGGATATAGTGACCAATAATTTAAATGGTGCGGCGACATTGTACATAAATAATTCGAATACGCAGAACAACCATCTTAAACTAAGGTTCAATTTTATAGGTAAAAATCCATTTGGTATTGGCACAAAAGTCTATTCATACCACAATGGTCAATTACAGTACAAAGAACTTTATACAGTGCGAGGGTTTCAGGCCTCTTCCGAACCAATGGTACATTTTGGGTACGGCAGCACTGAAACTATTGATTCAATCAGGATTGTTTGGCCTAACAAGACGTCCCAGTTACTGACCAATATTAAAACTAATCAGAC
>JABDKZ010000160.1 GCA_013001935.1 Maribacter sp. | reverse complement strand
CATATTGATGGTCCCTTTTCGAACTAATTGTAAAATCAATTGCATTTGAAGGATAAACAAGAGATGTGAGTTCTTTGGAATCTGTAGTATTGCAGGAAGCAGTAACAAGTAGCCTACCTGCTTTTTCGCTTGCACCAATTTTGGTCCAAGCAACTAAATTCTCGATTTCAATGATATTTTGGGAAATAGTATCTTCAAACTGATGCTTTACGATTACTTCGGTTCCATTCGTAAATGTATTGTCAAACATATCCGTTGGGACGATAATGAACATTGAATAGTCAATATTTCCGGCAATTATACTTCTGGGCCCTAGATAAGATTCAATCAGTGTAGTTTTTTCAGTATTAGGTGCTATTTGTAGGTTACCTGATATTGGATTTTCTTTGGCTGTAACAAATTCCCAATGGCTTAAACCTGCTATTTGGGAATAACTTGCTGGAATTTGAAACTCTAGTATACCATCTTTTACTACAGGTTCTATAAGAGAAGAACCCAGTGCATTCTTAACAACAAGTACGCCGCGCGTATTTTGATTGGCCTTAAAGCGTAATGTAATATTGTCCCCAGCAATGTAACTGGTTTCTTTTGTCAATAATACCGGTGGGTAGTTGTCAGATATATCAAGTTCAGCTGTTTCTGAAGAACACCCTTGGGTCAAAATTACAAGCCATACTATGTAAATTATATATCTCAAATTACTTGGGATTTCCGATATAACTATTGACTTCAAACTTCAAAAAGTGAAAACCATCGCCCTTAAATTCCTGTAACTGGTTCTTGCGATGATTTTTATCTCTCAACGGAATTACTTTTTTTACTATTTCTGAATTAGGCAGACCATTCACAAAACAAAACTCCAAACTAGTATTTATAATATCCAGTTTAGAGAGTTCCATGGTTTTATAGTCAAAATACTGTTTTCGTTGAATTCGAACACCTTCCGTCAAAAATTTGTGGTCTACCCACAGCAGCTCTTTTTCGTTGTCGTAATAAGAAATCAACAGTTGGGGAATAGTAACTTCTTGTACCCCTGAATTAAATAATATTCCTTCTATATGCTCATCGGTAAAACGTATCTGTTGTAAAGCTACTTCCTTGTATAAATCGCTTTTGGCAACATTGCCTGCGCATTGTAGATTAAATTTGGTTGGTTGTTCATCCAAATTAATTGGGGTGAATTCGTCAGGGTCAAAAGTAGCCGGCATGTTATCCTCTGTAGAGGACCAGGCAATACCTTCAAAATTTATCTTAAAGGTTGTTGTTTCCTTGGGCATTAGTTTGTGTTTGATGTGAAATTTAGCATTATAGTTTGCAAGTTCAACATCATCGTCGTTGTATAGTGTTCCTTTTATGACGACATCGGCAGGAACATTATCAACATTCTGTAATTCCCCTATAATTGAAAACCTACCATTTAATTTTACCAACTTCGCGGATAATATTTCGAGAACGGGCTGTTTTAGAACATCTTCATGATGTGTCTGCTGTGTGGTAATCCTTCGCCTACCATGGTTGTAAAAAGTGGTGCTATTAGAAGTGAAAAGCTGATCAGGAGGTAGATCATTGTTTAAATCCGATGGTCTAAGGTACCATTTCCCTTGTTTTTTTATCAATTCATGATAATGGTCTTTGTATACTTTTTCTAAAGGGGTAATCCATCGAGTTCCTACTTGAACTTTAGCACTATTTTCATTTTCCTCCAATACCTTAATACCAATGGAATCTAGTTTGGCATAGGAACTTAGAATGCCATCAGTTACCGAGACTTCCAACATGTATTGTGAAAGGGTTATATCACTATCAGGATTCAAATAGGAATAAGCTTGCTGAAACTCCTTGAAGTCCAAGGCATCATAATATGCCTGTACCACATTCCGAGGGGAAAGTTGAGCCCTATTATTAAGGTAGGATTCAAAGACTCCATAGGATATGCACAATAGAATAAAGCCTGCCCAAATGTGATTGGCATTTACCAATTTTTTCGAAAATGCATTATAGTGGGTTGTATATTTTAAATACAAGGGTTCGGCTATTTTTCTTGATTTTAAAACACGATACCAAACCAGTTGGATATTAATGATGAATGCCAAAATAATGCTCAGGATGGGAATAATGCCCCACATGATTTTTAAAAATGTAGGAACCTCTTCCTTAGGTAAAATAGATGGAATTGGTGGTACATTCAGTTTTTCCCATACCATAATCCCATTTTCCAATTGTTGCAATCTTTGCCATCCACAGAAGTATAATACTGGATCGTAGAATTTGTCATTGGAGAATATATATTTAAGGTTGTATTTTTCGGGGACGGTTAAAAATTGTTGTAAAGAACCAATGCCCTCGACACCTCTAAATTTTGAATTTTCCAGGCGTTCGATAGCCCGAGTTGTTAATTCTGGCAATCGTCTTGCAGAATGGTAATTGCCATCAACCGTCATTGCATTGGTCTGTGCAGAGAGCCATGCCATCTGGTCGCCGAATCCCAAAGGCAGGTACCTCCATTGGTCATGTTGATCTTGATTTAAGAAATTTACTATAGGCAGCATTTTTATTTTTGATGGCTGGGATGGCCTAAAATAACCTAGGCTCATGGTAAAAATGACCATGAACAATATGCCTCCAACTAATAATCCACCAAGAATTCTATGATACACTGCCCCAAAGCGATTTTGTAATTGGACTTTTAAATCGCCTTCGACCATTCGATAGATAAATTCACCCAATAAGGGTAATGCCATAATGGTCGCCCAAAGCGTAAAGCGGTCCAAGGTGAGTATATTGAAAGCTGTTTCACCCAATATTTTTAAAGGAATCGGGGTGGTCCCTCCGGTCCCCAAAATTGTCAACATTGCTATGGATAATCCAAAAAACAGGTAACGTTTACTAAAATACCTGTAAAAAATATAAGGCATAATAAAAAGGAGAATCCCCCAAGGAATAATGAAAAATACCAATCCTGATGAGGTAACCTCCAGGAAGTTGTCCCTTGAACCATGGGGTATAGGTACTTGGGTAATGGGATTCTTTTTAGAATTTATCCAATAAGGTAGAATGCAGACCACAATTAGTACCAAAGAAAAAAATCCAAACCCAACTATACGCCAGAAGAGATTTTTAAACGTTTGTAAAAAGACCTTGAATGTTATTGCTTTATTCGTTTTTACCCGGTCTATTGCCGTATCCATAATAACCATTCCGATTAAGGGAAAAACAAAGAAAACCATCCCAAAAATGGGCGTTACATGATGTGAGGTTACTGTTACGGCAATGAGCGAAAGACTAGTTACTAAATATTTTAATTTCCCAGTTTTTATCCAGGAATAGATTTCCGGTAAAGCATGTAAAAGTACCGATAGCCCTATTATACTTGGCAATTGTCCAAAAATATGTAAGGTTTCTATAAAGGTTGAAGAGAAAACAGCCATTAATGCCGTATATCCGGCCACTTTTCGGTTTCCCGTCATCAACAGTCCAAAGCGATAGGCTCCTGTAATGAACAGAATAATAGCAATCAAGGCTACTGTAAACATACCAAATTTGAGTCCGCCAATATAGGATAGTAACGCAATAGATTGATGTACTAACGGCGGATATGCCTGTACAGTAAATCCGGTGTACCAACGATAATCCCATGGTTCAAACCAACTGTTGGCATAATGATCGGCAAAGAAAAGATGAATCAAGGCATCATACGTATATTCAAGTGTAAAAAATATACTTGAACCGTGAAAAGCTACCCCAATGAACAGGGCTAAAATCAATAAAGTATTGGTTCGATTCATAGGATGATATCGTAGGAAAATATAACAATATAAAGGTAGATATATTGTGATATTCATTCATAATCAGTCATCGAAGCTTTAAATCCATTGGGCTATAGAAAAGCCCCATTAACCTTTTGATACTAAAAATGGACGTCAGCTGTTTATACTTTTGCTTCAGAAATCATTAAAACCAAATTGATTTTGTTAACCATTTATTAGAAACATTAAAACTTAACCTATGAAAATTTTAGCTATTGATGACCAACAACTGATCTTGTTGTCTGTAGAAAAACGACTAACTCAACTTGGATATGAAGTTAAAACCGCTTGCACTACGGAAGCCGGAATAAAGCTGTACGATTCTTTTAATCCAGATTTGGTTTTATTGGATATGAATATGCCCGAAATGTCTGGTAATGAACTTGTTCAATGCACTGGTACCGAGGTCGTAAAGTACATACGTATATTCATGAGGAGAGAAACACCTATACTCGTTATGTCAGGAAATACCAATGAATCGGTTATTTTGGAAAACTTTAATCTGGGTATAAATGACTATATGAAAAAACCGGTCAGTCTGGATGAAATGGCGGCCCGTATAAAGCGTATTATCGGTGTGCCAAAAATGAACGAGGGTTTTAAAAATGAAAGTGATGACACACGTATGTTACAAAAACACTGTGTCGGGGTAGTTATTCCTTGTTACAATGAGGCCGAAAGGTTGTTGACATCTACATTTAAGGATTTTGCCTATAAAAATTTAGGGTATCATCTATGTTTTGTTAATGACGGTAGCACGGACAGTACTTTGGCAGTTTTAGAAGAATTAAGAAAAGGAAACGAGGATACCATTAGTATATTTAATTGTGAAAAAAATGGCGGGAAGGCCGAGGCAGTTCGCCAAGGGGTACTTCATTTGTCCAAAGACCCACAATTAGATTATATTGGGTATCTCGATGCTGACCTTTCAACAGATTTTAAAGATTTTGATGAGTTGGTTCAAACACTGGAAAATTCCGATTTCAAGATTGTGAGTGGATCCAGAATTAGTAGAATGGGTGCAGATATTACCAAGGAATCTGCGCGAAAAATTATTAGTATGACCATTAATTTCATCATCCAAAAGATCTTGGGAATGCCCTTTAAGGATACACAATGTGGCGCTAAAATTATGGACAGGGAGATTGTAACGCTAATGTTCAATAAAAGGTTTACTACCCGTTGGTTATTTGATGTTGAGATTTTTATGCGCATGCGTAAATACTACGGCAAGGAAAAAGCCCTAGGTTTTATTTGCGAGCAACCTTTGAAACGTTGGATACATGCTGACGGTTCCAAATTATCAATGAAAGACTCAATTACTATACTAGGTCAGTTGGCAAGAATTGCTGTACAATATAACTCCTAAATATGTTCTGACGTTTGACAAGATGCTTGCACTTTATTTAGTGCTGTCTGCTTGGGCGATTGGTCTATAGAGAAACCCCAGTAACCTATATGGGGTTTTTAGCCTATGATAAAGAGGTAGTTTCGATATAACTTTTAAATTGAAAAAGATGGTCAAAAAAAGAAAAAACAGTAGAATCAAGGGATTTTTAGAACTGCAATCAGGTAGGAAAATCTATCAAATTTGTGAAGTGAACGTAAATAAAAAAGAGATTATATTAAGAGTAATATCCCCAACATTGTTGCAATTGGTTTAAAAAATGGACTGTGCTCTAGTAAAAAACCGACCAGATTTAATGGTCGGTTTTTTAATTTTTGAAAGTACTTAATTTACAAACTCTTCACTTGTAAATCATGAAATGCATCTGCTTGAAGTTTAAGCAGTTCTTCAGCTTTCTTTTTCTTATAGGCATAGACCGCCTCTTCTTCCTCAATTTCGCTATAGATTTTATTGTTCAACACCGTATCGGTAGCTAAAATATTTTCCCGTTGCTGCACCTTTTGCGTAACCCAGGTTTTGAGAACACTCTCTTCTTCTTCGAGTTTAATGTCGTACTCTCCTTTAGGGGCAACCAATTTTGCAAAGATGGGCGAGGTTTCGATGGCCAGAAACAATAGGAAAATAAAAAAGGATGGAAACCAGGGTAGTTCCCCCAAGGCATTTATACGTGCCATGAGTCCGTCAAAACCGTCAATGATAGGCTGGGAATCCTTGACCGCAGTTGCGTTTTCGGCTTGCAGTCCGGCAATTTGGGTTTCAATGGCCGCTATTTTATCGGCATTGGCCTTCTTTAATTCCTGTAATTCGGCTAGGGCTGCATCATGTTTTTCACGTTTTTCCGCATAGACAGGTCCTTTGCCCAAAAGCATGGTACCGGCAGTACCTTCGGCTTCGGTGATATAGGTGTCATAAAGCGCATCGGTCGTTGCTTCACGCGTGTCTATTTCAGTTTTTAAAGCTGCAATATCCTGATTCAATTTTTCAATAACCGGGGTATATTGTAATGCAATCTGGTCTTTGTTCGCCAAAGTGAATTCGTTTTTTTGCTCCAATAACACTTGGTTTATTTCCTTTTCGAAAATCTTCATTTCCAAGGGTTTGGAAATAACGACCGCAATGATCACCGCCAATATGATCCTTGGGGTGGCTTGTAGCAATTCATTGCCAACACTATCCCGTTTTTTTATGGTGGAAACGATAAAGCGGTCCAAGTTGAAAATCAATAAACCCCAAATGAGCCCAAAAAAGAGGGCAGCATATATGGTGTCAAATACAGTATAAAGGGCATAGGCGCTGGCTAAAAAAGCCATTACAGCCGTAAAGAAAACGGTTGCGCCTATTCCAGCATATTTATTTTGTTCACCTTCCGAGCAAGTTTTAAGCAATGAGGCATCGGCCCCTGAACAGAGGATAAAAAAGTTCTGTAGCATAGTGTTCTGATTTTGATTGATGGTTCATATAGACTATTAGAACGCCAACATTGAGGAATTGTTACAAAAAAGCCTCGAAAATCGAGGCTTTTGTACATAAATTATGAATTTGTTCACTTTTTGATGATGAAGGGTTTTGTTGATAATTCCACAACTGGCTTTTTAAGCCCTTTATGTTTGGTTCTAATATTTATTTTTTTGTCCTTTTTAAGTATCGCTATAGCTTTTTCGGACGAGATCTTCTTACCCTCATAGTAGAATAGTGCATCTTTTCTGGCCATTTCCACTACATGTTCCACTGGCGATTTTGGTGGCGGTGGGGGCGGAATATCACTTAGCTCCCCTTTCATGACAACAGGTGCATTCGGGGGCGAATTGCTGATTACTGCATTCGCAATTTTTGGAGCCTGTGGCGATACAGGAGTGACATTGCTCACTGTTCCCTGGCTGATTTTTGGTGCGGTAGGAGGTTGGGGAGAAGTAGCACTGATTTTCCCTTCTACGGTTTTGGGGGCTGTTGGTGGAGGGGGTGGTGGTGGGCATTCGGGAAAGGGTACTGCTTTCTTTTTTTGTTTCTCGGTCATTATATTATAAATATATTCCAATCTTTCCAATTCCTTCTTTTTGATAATCCGTTCATTGATCGGTTGGGCATTATATTTTTTTGCCAGGGCATTGTACTCCTCGATCTGTTCTTTGGTAGCACCTCCCTGCACTTTTATTTGTTGTTTTGAATTAGAAAACTTTTCCGGACCAATAACATCAATGGTTGCCACGCCATAATCGATTAGGATTGCTTCAATCTCTTTTAGTAATTTCATCGGAGGTTCAGCATCGGGCATAATTACAACCCTTACAATATTTTCGCGTTGTTCTTTGGTCAAATTCGTATTGATTTTTTGTAACTGTGATTTAAGATCATCCAAGGAAGTCAAGAGTTTATTTTGAACAAGGATTTCCCCTTTCTTGGTTATTCTAATTTCTATTGTTTTTACCGCTGTTACCTGTTCCGTTACGGGAATTGTTATTTCAATTGGTGATTGTATTTCCACAAGTTTCTTTTCACTGAAACCGAATAACAAAAGGGCGAACAATGGCAGTATTAATAGGCTTCGTAATACAATTGATTTTTTTGATGTTTGTGTTTTCATGAC
>JABDKZ010000149.1 GCA_013001935.1 Maribacter sp. | reverse complement strand
GTATTATTGGTCAAAAAACGATTCATTATGTCCAGGTTTTCATCACGCAAGATTACCTTCAGGGAAATATTCTCATTAAGTTCGGCCATCTTGTTCATCATCGGCAAGGTTTGGGCAGCATCACCACACCAACTTTCAGTCAAAACCAACCAAGTAACTTTCTTGTCAAAGCCATTGATTTTATTAATTGATTCTTCATTGATTTTCAGTGTTTTGTCCAATCGCTTCATTCGCCTTTGATTTAAAAGGGTATAGTTAGTCAAAATCTCGGTCTGTTCAGGACCGGTTGACTTGCCTTCTGACGAATAAGTATCAATCATTAATCTATAATCCTGATAGGACGTTGCTTTTGCTATTCCTTTTTGAACCAACTCTTTGGTGGATTTTTCCATTTTCTCTAAAACGATTGTTTCCATTATATCTCAATTTATAGTCAAAATTACTCTTGAAACTTTACTGCTACAGTAACATAGGTGACATTCGTAGTAAATAAATCATAATACTTACAATATCCCTTTTTTTTATACGTAATGTGTCGGTCGACTCTAGACTTTTTCAGAAAGGCCACTTTGCAAAAAACACAAAAAGCGGATTATGCCCCCACCATTTCAAGGAAGGTATTCTTTAATGTATGTTTGAGATTAAAACAGGACCTCGTAGCAAATAATGACGAATATTCATCAACTTGCCCTTAAGAAAGTCAGAGATTTTGAGGATTTACGGCAAGACTATTGAACAGTTTTGCCTTGGCCGTATAAAACTTATTAAGTACTTCGATTTGTTTCAGTTCGGCATCAATCAATTTGCTTTCCCGAGAATTGATCAGAAACAACGAACTTTCCCCGAAACTGAATTTACGCTCTTCAGCACTTAATAGAAGGTTATAATTTAGAACAATATCATCAATGAGCACATTCTGGGTTTCAAAAGAATCCAGTTCGCGATAAAGTGCTATAATTTTGTTTTTGAGTGCAATTTCGGTATTGTCCCTATCGAATTGCGCATCGTTAAGTTTGAATTTGGCCAATTTTAAATCACCACGCTCCTTCCGCAAAAACAAAGGAAATTGAAATGTAAGACCTCCTTTATAATCTCGGGTTTCAAAAGAGTTGATAAACTCAGGGGTTTCCGTTAAAAAATTATATTCCAAATCTATTTTGGGCAGTAGCTTATTCGCTTTCAAGTTTTTCTCGACTCTTAATCCTTCAATTTTATAACCAAGGGATTTCAATTTCGGGTGGTTTTCAATGCTGAAACTGTCTAATGGTTTACCAAAGATTTCCAATGTTGTATCTATCTCAACACCAACATCAACATCCGGTATCACGTTCGGTTGCAACTCAACCGGAATATTTTCGTTCATCCAAAGAAAATTAGATAGCCCTAAAGAGCGCTTCATTAACCTCACCTTTGCCTGTTCTACACTTAACGCCCTATTCTGGAATGCGATTTTTGCCTCTACCGTATCTATGGCCGCAATATCGCCAGAGGCTGCCTTGCTTTTGATACCCTCAAAACGAATTTCTGCATTGTTTAAAAAGTTCTGAAAAAGGTTGGCCTCTTTAAAGGCACGCAACCAGTCGAAATAAGCCCGGGCCGCATGGTAAAGAATTTGGTTAACTAAAAGGTCGCGATCAGCCTCTGACTGCTCTTTAAAATATTTGGCCTGCTTCAATATGGCCATGCGATCATTGATCCATAGACCTTGCCCCAAGGACATTGAAATACCAGCACTGTACAACCCGTCCGCAGGAACGGTCTCGGCAGGATTCAAAAATTCCCCATCGTTCTGTTCGAAGTTACCTTTTAGTTCAATTCCGTACCAAGTAGGAATCTTAAATGCGGCGTTTAAGCGATCATAATACTCGCTTCCCTTAAACTCTTTACGATCATAGTCAACCTCTATTTTAGGATCAAAACCTCCTCGGGCCTTCATTAAATTAGCCTGCCCGATACCCAACGCAAGTTCCGCTTGCTTGGCAATGGGGTGGTAACGCTTCACATAACCTAAATACTCGTTAAATCGTAATACTAGGGAATCCTGAACCTGACCCGTCAATGAGAAGGAAGCCAATAACAATATGCATGTCATATAGATCCGCATCCTATTTTTTTAAAGGTTTTCCTGATGTGGCCTCAGGTGTGTAATAATTGGGAGGGAAACCATTCAATTGTCTCCATAACTCATACCAGATTGGAACATCTTTTAAAAGGGCGATGGTATTCGCCCCTGAGCCAACACGAATATCTTTTGGCCACTCATGGTCGTCCAAATCAGGGGAAAGCAACACGCGATATTTGCCATTGTCACTAATAAAAGTTTCGATAGCGACAACTTCTCCTCCATAGGTACCATAAGATACATTGGGCCATCCACTGAATACAATAGCGGGCCAACCATCGAACTGGATCCGGACTTTTTCGCCCAAATGAATCAATGGTAAATCAAGGGGCTCTACAAAAGTCTCAACCGCCAAATCTATATTGGCCGGCATAATTCCTAGGAGCGCTTCGCCCTCTTTAAAAGTTTGGCCAATGCCACCTTGTATGGCCTTATTGATAAATCCATTTTGAGGTGCTCGTATGTAGTACATTTCATTTCGCATCTCATAATTAGTGAATTCATTCTGAAGTTTGGTCACCTGAGCTTCAGAATCAAATTGGCTGGATTGTGCGGTGAACCTATCACTTTCCGCTTTTGAGATTTTATTGGTATACTCATTTTGCACGCGGCTGATTTCAACTTGGGCATTTATTACCTCGTTCTTGGTGGCAAGCAGCTTATTTTCTTGAGAAATGAGTTTTGCCTGTGTCTCCTGCAGTTTAAGGCGCTTTTCTTCAACATCGGTGACGGCTTTCAGACCCTCCGATTGCAATTGAAACACACGATCGTATTGTCTTTGAGCGATATTAATATTCGTTTTGGCCGCCTCAAGATCTATGCTGTCACTTTGCACCTTCAACCTTGCTTGCAATAATTTATTCCTTGCCTGTTCTAATTTCAATCTACGTTCATTAGACAAGGCAGAAATCTGATTGCCCAATGCTTTTACCTTACCTTCATAAGAGGCAACGGATGCTGTCTTAGCCTTAATCTGACGACCCGTTCTCTCGACCAGGTTAGGGTCAAAATATTCGTTTTTGATTTCAGAAATAAACAGAATAGTATCCCCTTTTTTCACGTAATCCCCTTCTTGTACATACCACATCTCAATACGACCCGGAATCGGTGACTGAATGGTCTGTGGGCGCTGGTCAGGATTAAGAGTTGTCAGATACCCCTTACCACTGACATTCTGGGTCCATGGTAGAAAAAGAATCAAAAACCCAACGATGGCAAAGGCCAACAAAAAGCGATTGAAGTGTTTGTAATCGCGCTCATGAAATA
>JABDKZ010000146.1 GCA_013001935.1 Maribacter sp. | reverse complement strand
GACCAGCAAACTTTAAACGATGCAAACCGGATAGATGCTCTTAATATTCCTGTGATACAAATAAATACAGGTAAGGGATGCCACCTGGAAAGTGATATGGTGTACGAGGCGGTTAAAAAATTGGACCCCCAGGAGAATTCGGTATTAATGATCGAAAATGTTGGGAATCTGGTTTGCCCGGCTATGTTTAATTTGGGCGAATCTAAACGGGTAGTAATAATAAGCACAACAGAAGGGGTGGATAAGCCTATTAAATATCCGGACATGTTCCACACGGCAGATATTTGTGTTATTAATAAGATCGATCTATTGCCTTATTTGGAGATCGATCTGGAAGAACTAAAACAATACGCCCTACAGGTGAATCCCAACCTACAGTTTTTTGAGATCTCAGCCACTAAAGGCCAGGGTATGGAAGCCTGGTATACCTGGCTAAGAGAAAATAGTACCATTAAAGCCAACTAGGAGCAAGAACCAAAATATAGATATATGTGCCTGTCGATTCCAGGAAAATTAATAAAAATAACGTCACAATTAGATGAGACTTTCCGTGTGGGTAAAGTATCTTTTGATGGTGTCATAAAAGAAGTAAGCCTGGCACTGGTACCCGAGGCCAACGTTGATGATTATGTGTTGGTACACGTTGGAGCAGCTATCAGTGTGGTGGATGAAGAGGAAGCCAACAAAACATTCGAAATATTAAAGCAATTGGGGGAATTGGATGACCTGAATACAGGACAAGGCAATCAGTAATAGCATGGAGTAGCTTTTGTTCCCTTCAGGATGTAAAGAATCCTAGACATCCCTCCTGGTAAATAAAAAGTGAAGATTATCATTTAAAATATAAAATGGGTTGGTCCTTTTAAACGTTCGTTTTATGGTACCATCCTATTAACCATACATTTCCTAAACTATCACAGGTTTTATACAAGAAAGGGCTGATCGTAGTATCGTTTTCCGGTAGCTTTATACAGCGCATTGGCTACAGCAGCAAAAATAGGGGGAAACATGGGTTCGCCCAAACCTGTAGGATCAATACTATTTTTTACGAAATGCACATTAATATGCTTGGGAGCCTCGTTCATACGAATCATGCGGTATTGGTCAAAATTCTTTTTTTGGGGTACACCATCCTTAAAGGTCTGTTCCCCATACAATGCATTCCCAATGCCGTCTACAATGCCCCCTTCACAAAGGTTGGTTGCCGCATCCGGGTTGATTACAATACCGCAGTCAATAGCGCATATAACCTTGTCGATGATCGGTTTATCATTTTCCCACCTCAGATCCACAACCTGGGCGGCATAGGAATTATGGCAAAAATAAGCCGATACGCCTCTGTTTAAACTGGAGCCCCCTTTACCCCAATTCGATTTTTCCTTTACGAGTTTTAAGACACTGGCATAACGTTGCGCATCATAATCGTTTCGTTCCCCGACTGGATTTTTGCTGGCCCGATCTAATAGTTCCAAACGGAAATCTATCGGATCTTTTCCAGCTGCTTCGGCAACCTCGTCCAGGAAAGCTTGTTCTGCACTGGCCATGAAATTTGAGCGCGGTGCCCTAAAGGAACCTATAGTAATATTGGTATTGATCGTCCAACTTTCTGCCAGGTAATTATCAATGGCCCCGGCAGGAAATCTGTTGGCGTATAACGGACTTTCCGGCATACCCCCAGCGTTTATATGAAGGCCGATTAAATTGTTATCGCCATCTAACGCTGCCCTGTACGTAGCCTGATAAGTGGGACGGTATATACCGCCGGTCATATCATCTTCTCGCGTATAGATCAGCTTAACAGGAGATTTCATTTTTTGTGAAATTAGGGCGGCTTCCAATGCCCAATGCGCATAGGAACGACGGCCATAGCCTCCTCCAAGGCGAGTCATATGTATGTCTATTTGCTCTACTGGTAGTCCTAAGCGAGCAGATAATGCAAGTTCAGTGAGCTCGGCTTTTTGAAGGGGACCTGATAGGAGGGCACTATTTTCTTTTACATCGGCAAAAAAGGTCATGGGCTCCATACAATTATGGGCCAGAAAAGGTGCTGTATACGTTTGTTCTATTACCTTGGTAGCATTCCGAAAAGCTGCTTCCGGATTACCATCTTTACGGACTGTGCTGGCTTGCTTAGTGGCCATTTCAGCCATCTTTTCCCTATGATCACCAGTACTTTCCAAACCCGCAGGAATGGTAAGGTTTTGTATGGTTCTCCCATAAGGTATGCGTTCTTCGGTATATGTTTCAAAAGGTTCCCATTGAACGGTTAGGGCTTTTTTTGCATTCATGACCTCCCAAGTAGATGCACCAACTATCGCTACAATTTCAAGAAAAGTACAGGTATCGAAATGTTGTCTTGTATAATCATCGTCCAATACCTTCAATGTAAAAACATCTCGGATACCGGGCATCGCTTTGACCCCTTCAGTATCAACTGACTTTAATTTC
The DNA here is from genome assembly GCA_013001935.1 of Maribacter sp. Classification (GTDB taxonomy): domain Bacteria; phylum Bacteroidota; class Bacteroidia; order Flavobacteriales; family Flavobacteriaceae; genus Maribacter_A. The sequence continues at coordinate 2,093 of JABDKZ010000146.1, read as the reverse complement.
ATGCCAAATGCGGGAGGGTGTAAAATCATCGCGGTAAGCATGCCTTCACGATAGATATCGCTACCAAACAAGGGTTCTCCCTTTATGATTTTTCGTCCATCAACATTTTTCCTGGGCGTACCGATAAGCTTAAATTCATCCAATTCCTTAAGCTTCACTTCTTGCGGAACGGGTAATTTAGAAGCAGCGGAAGCCATTTCCCCGTATGAGGCGGATTTTTTACTTTGTTTGTGCTGTAACATACCAGCTTCGGTAGTAATTTCTTTGACAGGTACTTCCCATGCTAGTGATGCGGCTTCCTTCAGCATCTGCCGGGCAGAAGCCCCTGCCATCCGTAAGCCTGTCCAACCCCGACGTATGGCTTGGCTACCCCCAATAAACTGACGGCTATACAATTCGGTGTTCAACGGTGCTTGTTCAACAACAACCGCTGTCCAATCCACATCAAGTTCATCGGCCACGATCATGGGCATGGAGGTCTTTACATTTTGCCCGCCTTCCGGATTAGGCGACATTATCGTAACAAGCCCATTGTCACCAATTTTTAGATATCCGTTTATTTCAAACCACTCCTCTGGCATTTCCCGGTTTATTATTTTACCGACCTCTTTGGGTTTGCAGGAGTTAAGCCAGCTAAAGCCCAATACAAGGGCCCCACTTGCCATACTGGTATTTTTGATAAAGGCACGTCTTCCGATTTTTGTTTCTGCAAGTGACATAAAATAGGAAATATTAAAAGATTAACCCAATATAGGAGGCCTGTTGGAACTAAAAGGCTGCTTATAATGTCTTATACCTGTTGCCTGGTATAAGGCATTGGCCAACGCTCCGAAAATAGGTGGAAATGGTGGTTCTCCCATTCCGGTCGGTGCTATTTCGTTCTGCACAAAATGCACATCTATTTCTTTGGGAGCTTCTGCCATTCGGATCATCCGATATTGGTCAAAGTTATTCTTTTGGGGCACCCCATCCTTAAAGGTCAATTCCCCATAAAAGGCGTTGCCAATGCCATCGATTATGGCGCCCTCTGCCATATTTTTCGCCGCATCGGGATTTACCACAATACCGCAATCAATGGCACAACACACATTTTGTACCACAGGCTTGCCATTTTCCATGGTCAGATCCAACACATGGGCAGCATAGGAATTATGACAGAAATAGGCCGATACGCCTCTATGGACGTTAGCTTTGTTCCCTCCCCAAGCTGCTTTTTCTCGAAGTAATTCCAATACTCCAGCATAACGTTCGGCATCATAATCATTTTGTTCGCCTACAGGGTTTTCTTTCGCTTGTTTTAAAAGGTCTAATCGAAACTCGATGGGGTCTTTACCCATCGCCTCGGCCAATTCATCTAAAAAAGCCTGTTCTGCCCCAGCCATAAAATTGGAGCGCGGCGCACGGAAGGCACCAATAGTTATATTGCTATCAACAGCCCATTCCTCTGCGACATAATTCGCTATTGCACCTGCCGGGAAACGATTGGCGAACAAGGGGCTTTCAGGAATACCACCCGCCTTTACATGTAAGGCCGTCAAATTGTTGTTTTCATCCAAAGCTGCACGGTATGTAGCATGATAGGTAGGACGATATATTCCGTTGGTCATATCATCTTCCCGGGTATAGATCAACTTTACAGGTTCCTGTACTTTTTGCGATATTAAGGCCGCCTCTACCACATAATGCGCGTAAGCCTTGCGACCAAAACCACCTCCCATACGTGGAATTTCCATTTCAATATTCTCAGCAGGAATTCCCAAACTGCTTGCAATTGCAGGAACAATCAATGAAGGTATCTGAATTGGCGCTGCAATCTTCACTTTGTTGCCAACGACATGGGCAAAAGCATTCAACGGCTCCATTGAATTATGTGCAAGGTAAGGTGCAGAATAACTTCTTTCCAATACTTTGGCAGCGTTCTTGAAAGCTGCCTCGGGCTTACCGTCTTTACGGACTATTTTACCTTTTTTAGCAGCTAATTCTTCAATTTTGGCCCTATGGGTTTCTGTGGATTCTAGACCAGCAGGAATATTTCTAGTCTCTTTTCCTCTAAATCCACTTATGGTTTCGGTATGGGCGGCAATGGGTTTCCA
>JABDKZ010000136.1 GCA_013001935.1 Maribacter sp. | reverse complement strand
GCATCTTGTCTTCTATAGCGCCGCCCAACGGCATCTTTTTCATCATAGATTACATTAAAATCCCATTTGAGATCATCAATGATGCTATGGGCCACTTCTGGGAGTCCGTCTTTCTTAACCAAAGGTAGTACGGCGGCTTTCGTTGGGGCCAAAACAGCAGGCAATTTCAGTACCGTTCTTGTAGTTCCGTTTTCCAGTTCTTCCTCACATAATGATTTTGAGAAAATCGCCAAGAACATACGATCTAGGCCAATAGAGGTCTCGACCACATAAGGCACATAATTTTCTTTAAGTTCAGGATCAAAATACTGTAATTTCTTTCCTGAGAATTTTTCGTGCTGACTTAAATCGAAATCGGTTCTGGAATGAATACCCTCCAGCTCTTTAAACCCAAATGGAAACCTAAATTCAATATCGGCCGCCGCATCTGCATAATGGGCGAGTTTTTCATGGTCATGAAAACGATAATTTTCCTTGCCCATACCCAATGACAAATGCCATTTTAACCGGTTTTCCTTCCATTTTTCGTACCACTCCTGTTGTGTGCCTGGGCGAATGAAAAATTGCATCTCCATTTGTTCAAACTCACGCATTCTAAAAATAAACTGTCTTGCTACAATTTCATTGCGAAATGCCTTTCCGGTCTGGGCAATCCCAAAAGGGATTTTCATTCGACCTGTTTTCTGCACATTCAAGAAGTTCACAAAAATACCTTGGGCGGTTTCCGGCCTCAAGTACAAATCCATTGCGCTTTCAGCGGAGGCACCTAATTTGGTCCCGAACATAAGATTGAACTGCTTGACCTCCGTCCAATTCTTGGAACCGGACATCGGACAGGCAATATCCAATTCCTCAATAAGGCTTTTTACATCGGCCAAGTCTTCATTTTCCAGGGACCTACCCAATCTTTTTAGTATAGATGCTGCTTTTTCTTGGTATTCTACCACTCTTTGGTTGGTGGTCAAAAACTGTTCTATATCAAAAGAATCCCCAAAACGCTTTGTCGCCTTGGCAACTTCCTTTTCTATCTTAGCTTCAATCTTAGCGACATGATCCTCAACCAAAACATCGGCACGATACCTTTTTTTGGAATCTTTATTGTCTATCAATGGGTCGTTAAAGGCGTCAACATGTCCTGAAGCTTTCCAAGTAGTCGGGTGCATAAAAATAGCGGCATCAATCCCAATGATATTCTCATTAAGCTGTACCATGGCTTTCCACCAATATTCCCTTATGTTCTTTTTGAGTTCTGCCCCGTTCTGTGCATAATCGTAAACGGCGCTTAAACCATCGTAGATTTCACTGGATTGGAATACATAGCCGTACTCCTTCGCATGGGAAATCACTTTTTTGAAATCGTCTTCTTGTTTTGCCATTGGGCAAAAATAGAGTTTTACTTAGAAAAGCTAATATTATTTTAATTGAAATTCTGCAGAGGCGAGCAATCTTTGATCTTCAAAAATATTAACCGTGTAATTTCCTGATTTCAAAGACCCTTCAGGAATGGTGATGAAGTCACAAAGATTGGTTTCTTCTCCCATAAAAACAATTTCAGACCTTTTACTGTATACATTACCCTGCACCGTAATGGTATTGGCATTATCCTCAATAACGCCCATATCAGGTCCTAAAAATTGAAAATATAACACTTTCACCTTGTTAATCATGGTGGGGTCGGCCATAATGGTAACACACCCTCGCAGTTTTTCTATAGTAGATGCCTTATTCGTTCTGATGGGTCTATCACCACGTAATCTATAACTAGTACCTTCCGGTGCCTCTAGTTTTAAATAACTTTTGGTTTTAAGCTCTTTATTAAGTTCTAAAATTTGTTGACGCTGCAATGCCTCAGCCTCAGCTATAGAGCTACTCGCCTTCCTTAATTCCTCTAGTTGTGCCTGGGTCTCCGCATTTTTATCAACAAGTAGCATGTTGTTGTACTTCAAGAAGTTGTTCTTTAACTTAAGACTATCATTTTTTGCCTCAAGTCTTCGTAGTTCTGTTTTGAATTCCCTTAATTTCTCAATGGTAAATGTCAACCTCCCTACAGAATCCAACAATTGCTGAACTTCATAACGAGCGCCTTGTATTTCAATTTCGTTAACTTCGTTAAGAGCAGTGAGTCTATCAACATCGGCCTTCATTAAAGTAAGGTCCTTAACCAACAGCTCTTTTTCCTGTTCCAAGAAACTGATTTGATTATTAGATTGGGCATAGCTATAGTAAAAAGCTATTAGTATACCTATAATCACAGCAACCAAAGCAGCAAGAATAATCTTGTAGTTGAATTTATTATCTTGTCCGTCCATTAAACTTGTTCGGCTTTAAGTAGGTTATTAATACAAAGATTCATTGCGCTCTAAGCTTTCAAATATACTAAATGATATCATCTCAATCCTGTTACCTAGGGTGTGTTTTGGATGTAATGCACGATTAAATAGAGGAGAGTATCACCTCTGTACCGTTTGTCGAAACCAATTGCCACTCACCGAATATAGTTTTAACGTCGAAAATGCCGTTGACCGTATTTTTTTTGGACGAAATACCATAAAAAAAGCAAATTCCTTTCTTTTTTTCATAGAAAATGGCATTGTAAAAAGTCTGATACACCATTTAAAGTACAGAAATCAACAGCAAATTGGGACTATGCTGGGTGATTGGCATGGCCAGATTATAAAGGAGAACAATTACCTTGATAAAATAGATTACATTATCCCCGTACCTTTGCATCCGAAAAAAATGAAAAAGCGCGGGTATAATCAGGTTTCAATGTTTGGGATGCGATTGGCCCATCATTTAGATGCTGAATTTTTAGAAAATGCACTAGTTAAAACAGCCAATACAAAAACCCAGACTAAAAAAGGAAGGATAGGACGTTGGCAAAACAACAGAGCACTTTATATACTTAATGACCCATTACAACTTGAGAACAAAAACATACTTATAGTCGACGATGTTATCACCACTGGCGCAACTATGCAAATCTGCGCCAACACCTTACAGGAGGCCAAAGGAGTAACTGTTTATGTTACTAGCATGGCTGTTGTACCCTTAACATAAAACCATTCTAATCCCAAAAGAAATGCATATACTTTACACAATGTTAATTCTTGAATACAGTTTCCAAAATATGTGTTACTTTGCTCCATAGATTGATAAATTGATGTTCAAACGCTTTTTCGCTTATAGCTTCCTCTTTTTGATCGCAATTGCACTGGTGCAATGTGCCAGAAGGGGAAGACCCACAGGAGGACCTAAAGATGTTACCCCGCCAGTATTGCTAAAAGCAGAACCTGCCAATATGACTATTAATTTTGATGAGAATAGAATCAGACTTCATTTTGATGAATTGGTAAAGTTGGAAGATGTTCAAGAACAACTGATTGTTTCGCCCCCACTCAAATACTTACCTGATATTACACCTCAGGGGGGAGCGAATAAATTTGTTGAGATCAGAATTAAGGATACACTGCAAGAGAATACCACCTACACCTTAAACTTTGGCCAGAGTATCGTTGACAATAATGAAGGCAATCCCAGTAGTTTTCTAACCTATGTTTTTTCCACAGGAGATTATATTGATTCCCTTGAGGTTAAGGGTGCCATAAGAGATGCGTACAATCAAAAAGCAGATGAATTCGTTAGTGTAATGCTGTATGAAATTGATACGGCCTATACCGATTCGACTATTTTTCAAAGGCCCCCGAATTATATTACCAATACGTTGGATAGTGCGGTCATCTTTACCTTGCACAACTTAAAGGAGGGCAAATATGCCTTGTTCGCGTTAAAAGATGCCTCTAGAAATAATATATTCGACCAGAATACCGATAAGATAGCATTTCTGCAGGATACGATTTCGATTCCAACAGATTCAACCTATCGACTGGATTTGTTCAAAGAAATACCCAATTACAAAATAACTGTGCCTAGTCTTGCTGCCTCTAATAAAATAATATTTGGGTATTATGGCGATGGGGAAGCTATTGAAATATCGGCTGTATCGGTTATTCCCGATACCGTTAAAACAAAAACGACCAAAGAGCGTGATAAGGATACCCTGAATTATTGGTTCACCCCTTTTGAAATGGATTCTTTGATTTTCACAGTTAAAAATAATACCCTGAAAACGATAGATACATTCACGGTTAAAAACAGAAAATTAGAGGCAGATTCACTCCTTTTGAAACCTAACCAAAGTGGGACTTTGAGTTTTACCGAAACCTACAGTATTGAGGCGAATACACCGCTGATAGGTATTGATTCAACGAAAGTGGGGCTTATGAACAAGGATTCCCTTGTGATTGATTTTACCATTAATTTGGATAGTCTGGATAATAAGGTTGATATTGGGTTTAGTAAAGAACCTAATGAAAACTATGAATTGGAATTACTACCCGGGGCAATTACTGATTTCTTCGGGAACGAAAACGACTCCCTAAAAATAAGATTAGGCACAAAAAGTTATGCCGATTTTGGCAATCTTAGTATGAGTATTACTTCTGAGGAAGCGAATTACCCTTTGATTGTGCAGCTTACAAATGAAAAAGGCGAAACCAAGCAGGAAATATATGCCAAAGAGCCCAAAACTTTTGAATTTACGAATATAGAACCCGCAAATTATCGCATACGTATAATTTTCGATGCCAATGCCAATGGCCAGTGGGATACTGGGAATTATCTAAAACGAATACAGCCCGAAAGGGTAAGCTATTATCCAGATGTAATAGAAATGCGTGCCAACTGGGAGAAAAATGAGACCTTTATAATTTCAGATTAAAACTATCCCGATCTTCCAGAAATTTGAGTTTATTCCTAGTTCTTTTAATATGTTCTTTATCCAAGGTGGCAAAAAGCACTGTTTCATCTTCGGAAAATACAAGTTGCTCCCCTAAACAATCGTATACAGCAGAATGTCCAGAGTATACATATCCTGCTTCATCCTTTCCACAGCGGTTTACTCCGATACAATACGACATATTTTCGATAGCACGGGCTTTAAGTAAGGTGTCCCAGGCCTTTATTCTGGGAGATGGCCAATTGGCCACATAGATCAAAACATCATAATCCTGGGTGTTCCTGGCCCAAACTGGGAACCTTAAATCATAGCAAATCATCGGATTTATCCTAAACCCCCTGTAATCAACGATTAAATGACTATTACCGCCTTTATATACCTGGTCTTCGCCTGCTAAAGTAAAGGTATGGCGCTTATCGTATTGGCAAAGCTTACCATCAGGTTCGGCAAAAAACAATCGATTATAATAAAAACCATCTTCAAAAAAAAGAATACTGCCCATAATTGCAGCACTTGAATTTTTAGCTGACTTTAACAGCCATTCAATCGTGTTTTGACCTTCAATGCCATCAATATGCTGGGGCGTCATCGTAAAGCCCGTAGTGAACATTTCAGGAAGGACGATTAAATCAACATCTTTGGTCAAAGCAGCTATTTTTTTTGAAAAATGGGCCCTATTCTTTCTTGGGTTTTCCCAAATCAAGCTGGTCTGGACCAAGGCGACATTAAGTGTTTGCTGTTTCATACCTTAATCAAAATATACAGTTGCAGTATTCTCTTTTACCATAGCATACAACTGATGAATCTGCGTACTTAGAATTCTATCTTCCGAAAGTTCTGGCAGCGCATCGATCTTAAAAAATGCAGCACCCTCCATATCAAAACCATGTTCGATTCTACCTCCCGTGATTTTACATAAAAAAATCAACTTATAAACGTAAAATGGTTGTGGTGGGTGCGCATGCTTTCGTTTGTCAAAAACCGCCAATAATCTTTCGGCAGTACAATTTAGCCCTGTTTCTTCTTTGATTTCCTTTACTATAACTTCTGAAGGAGTATACCCAATGTCTGCCCACCCTCCGGGAATGGTCCATTTACCATCAACCTGCTCCTTGACCATTAGAATTTCCGCTTTATCATTCAATATAATTCCTCTAACATCAACTTTCACCGTAGGATAATCATTTTCAGGCATAAAAAAGCTAGTAAGAACTTCTAGTGGTTGTTTACTCACGTGGCTAAGAAGATTGAGACTAATTTCCTGAAATTCCTTATAACGTTCCCGATCATATTCATCATGGGCATAAACCAATCCCGTATCGGCCAATGCTTTTAACCGCTTGATCAATTCTATGCTCTCAAATTCGTTCATTCATCAGTGTTACTTAATTTCCAGTAAATTAATCAAGGCAGGATTTCCTTGTATACGGGCATGGTCCAAAGCCGTATTCCCTCTTGCATCTTGTATTGAAGTATCGGCGCCATTTGCCAAAAGCAATTCGGCGATTTCTACCTTATTGAAAGTAACGGCATAAATAAGAGCTGTGGCACCTGTGGCATTGCGATGATTTATATTGGCCCCTTTTTCAATTAATTTCTTGGCAATTTTGATGTAGCCCTTAAAACAGACGCCCAATAATGCCGAATTCCCCGAGGTATCCTTTGCATCCAAACCTACCCCTTTTTCAAGTAACAAATCAACAACATCCTCCTGTCCGTAATATGAAGCTAATATCAAAGGTGTTGAACCCCTATCATCAACCAAGCTTAGATATTCAGGAGAGGCCAAGATTGCTTTCTTGACCTTATCCAAATCACCATTTCTAATGTGATCAAAAAAATTGGTCTTTGCGTGTTCCATAACAGTAATTATAAAATAACTGTCACATCGCACTTTGCGCGATGTGACAGTTCAGAAGATTTATCATGTATTCAAAATCGGCCAATTTAAGGGCAGATATAGAAATTTAATCCAAATCAAAGCGATCCAAGTTCATTACTTTGTTCCACGCAGCTACAAAATCTTTCACAAACTTAGTCTGGGAGTCGTTGCAGCCATAGACTTCAGCAATGGCCCTAAGTTCCGAATTTGAACCAAAAATAAGATCAACGCGTGTTCCTGCCCATTTAACTTTACCTGAAGCGCGATCACGCCCGGCAAAAACTTCATCAGAATCGGAAGTGGACTCCCATTTCGT
>JABDKZ010000127.1 GCA_013001935.1 Maribacter sp. | reverse complement strand
TTATCATGCCCTTCTTAGTAATTTATAAAGATTTCTGTCCTAAATGAGATGACCGAAATGCTTGCTAAAATAAAAAAAATCGTGTTAAGTAATAGGTATTTAACAACTGTTTTAAAAGTTCCTTGATTTTATAAATTTTTCAATAACTAAAATAGATGATTAAATAATTTAAAACTAAAATCCATCTTTGGTCTATAAAAATCTGAATAAACCTTGAAACTATTAACGAGCAAGATAGATAACAAAGACTGATTTTGGAAACAAACAATAGGATGATCGGTATAATTATATTTTTTCCTGATGTATGCCTGTCAAATGAAAAATGAAAAGACCTGAAGAAAGTAAAATGTGGGGAATAAAAGCTTAAAGGTTGCTCATAGTTTAGTTATTCAAGGCTCTTCCGAGAAGAAATAAATCCTTAATGACACATACATATCGGCCATTTAATTATCCATGAAAAGTATGAACTTACCTTAATTACTTATGTTTCGGGAGTTCACAGATCCTACTCCAATTATACTATCGTATATATCCCCAAAATTTCTATAATACACCAAAATAAGATAGGTGTTCTCCGTAAAATGGAAATTGCCCGAAATAGTGTTGAGATCTATTTGTTCATTTTCCCTCTCGATGACAAATTTATAATTGTAAAATCCTTGCTTCATTTTTACAGTACCTTCCATCATGCCATTAGACTCGTTGAGTACCATTCTATTTTCCTCGGTAAGTGCATAATTATTGTACTTACCGTAAATGTAAACATCATCAAGTCCAATGGTCTCTGAGTAGGGCAGACTAAAATGTACTTTGGTATATTCTGCCTCTCGATTTGCATCAATGCCCTGAAGGGTACGAACTATGAAATCTCCATTAATATCCGGAAAGTAAGTATATGAACCATTAACCCTATATCGATCCGAAAAAAGGTAATGATTATACAATTCCCCGACTTCAATATGTGAAATGGCCGCGCTAGGGGCTCGCAGGTCTTTGGTGTCAAAGTTCAAGTATTCATTGCCACCAAAAAAGCTTGTTTCCTTATCATACTTGTAAACCAACTCGGTTCCCAAGGTAAATTGGGGCACTACGTTGTAAAGGGCCGTTGGCCAATGGTAGTTCTGGATTATGGCGACTTTGACTTCTTTTTTTGGATTTACCAATCTAAAACTACCCGAATTTATACTGAATTGAACTACTTGTTTTTCATTGATGAATGAAAAATCCCTAGAGCGTTTTACTTCCCCGCCAACTCCCACCAAATCTTTATACACAACGAATTTTCTTGAAAATTGTAGTTCATTGCTAGCATTATAAATTTCCAGCACATAATTTCCACTTACTCTTAAGCTTACATTGTCATTGGGTATGTTCAACCTATAATTAGAATACGACTGCAGGGTATTGTAACTGTTCTCATAATCCAGAATGCGTTGATTGTCTATTCCTCGCAAATACTGGGATTTTAGAAGTTTTGATGGTGTCCAATCGTAATCGCAATGCACAATCTTATAATAGTAATCTTGCTCATTTGCCAAGAGGTCATCAAATTCCAAAGAGATTAGCTCCCCAATTTGAACAACAGGGAACTGATCATCCTTTATGCCTTTGAAAACAATGGACTTTATGTTTTCTGGTGGATTTACCTCTTCTTGAACCTGCGCAAACAAAGAAGGAGCAATAAGAAATAAAAAAATTTGTTTAAGAAAAATGCGCATTTATGCTGAATTTATCTGGTAAAGGTAGACAAAAACCATGCCCTACAAATTTACATCGATGTAATACCCAAATTTATGGGCGATAATTATGAATACATTCTATTAAATGCTATTTTTGGCGGAAATTTTGTTAACCTAAGGTCTACACTATATGTCAAAAGACATTCGAATAAGAAAGGGTTTGAACATTAACCTCGTAGGTGCCGCCGAAAAGGCTACTTCTAAGGCAGTTTTAAGCAACGTTTATGCTATAAATCTTGATGATTTTCATGGGGTTACTCCAAAAATGATAGTAAAGCAAGGTGCTGAGGTAAAAGCTGGTGAAGCACTTTTTTTTGACAAGAACAATGAAGCCATGATGTTTGTGTCTCCTGTAAGCGGTGAGCTTATAGAGATAAATCGAGGTGCGAGAAGAAGAATACTTTCAATTAAGATTCTTGCAGACAAGACACAAACCGGTTTTGAACATGGCAGTTTTGATACCGCTAATGCTACTTCTCAAGAGATTAAGGCGCATTTGTTGAAATCAGGCTGTTGGCCTTTTGTAAAACAAAGGCCTTACGATATAATTGCCAATCCTGATGCAAATCCTAAGGCTATCTTTATCTCTGGATATACAACGGCACCTTTGGCCGCGGATAGTGATTATATTCTACAGGGAAAAGAGAAAGAATTGCAGGCGGCGATTACGGCTATGGGTAAATTAACACCTGGGAAAGTACATGTTTCCGTTAATACAAAATCAAACTCCCCACTTGCGGGACTTAAGGGCATCGAGGTACATAAAATTACCGGACCACATCCCGCGGGGCTTGTGGGCACACAAATAAATAAAATTGACCCTATAAATAAAGGCGAAGTTGTTTGGACGGTTTCTCCTCAAGATTTAGTGATAATCGGCGAATTGCTTTTAACAGGAAAATTCAATGCAGAGCGTATAATTGCTTTGGTAGGCTCATCTATTAAATCACCCCAATATTACAGTACCAAGATGGGTACTGAAATTTCCACGTTTTTATACGGCAATGGTGTTAATGATGATAATTTTAGGGTTATCAATGGGGATGTCTTGACCGGGTCAAAAAGTAGACCTGACGGTTATTTAGGTTTTTATAACAATACGGTAACAGCAATACCCGAAGGAGATGATTATGAATTGTTTGGATGGAATAAACCCGTATTCAACAAAATCTCTACAACAAGGGCCATGACATTTTCTTGGCTTAATTCCAAAAAGAAATACGACCTGAATACCAACACCAACGGTGAGCACCGAGCTTTTGTGGTCACTGGGCAATATGAGCAAGTTTTCCCCTTGGATATTTTTCCAATGCAATTATTGAAAGCATGTATGGTGAAAGATTTAGATGAAATGGAGCAATTAGGATTGTATGAAGTGGCTCCTGAAGATTTTTCATTGACTGAATTTGTGTGCATATCCAAACAACCACATCAGAAGATAATTCGGGAAGGATTGGATTTATTATATAAAGAAATAGGCTAAAAGATGAGTGATAAACGACTAACTTTTAAGAAAAGATTACACATTCTTAAGCATCATTACAGGGATAAGAAAATGGCGCCTGCTTTTAATGCGTTCCATACTTTTTTATTTGCTCCAGATGAAACTACTCATTCAGGATCCCACATTAGGGGGGCAGACGATTTAAAGCGTACCATGAATACGGTAATCATGGCCTTGATTCCCGTACTGTTGTTTTCAATGTTCAATGCCGGGTATCAGCACTATGCTGCAATAGGCGGTTTTCCAAGCGATTTTTCAGTAATGGAGCATTTTCTGACCTGGGATAATTTTTGGATAGGAATAATCAAAGTGTTGCCTCTGGTTGCTATTTCATACGGCGTTGGCCTAGTGGTAGAATTTATTTTTGCAGTAATAAAAGGACACGAAGTTGAAGAGGGTTATTTAGTTACGGGAATGTTGGTTCCTTTAATTGTCCCTATTGATACGCCACTCTGGATGTTGGCGGTTTCCGTAGTTTTTGGTGTGGTTATTGGAAAAGAGGTTTTTGGGGGTACAGGAATGAATATCCTGAATCCCGCCCTTACGATCAGGGCCTTTCTATTTTTCGCCTATCCTACCTGGATGAGTGGTGATAAAGTTTGGGTTCATGAAGCTGTTGAAAGGGCTGGCACTGCAGATGCCATTTCAGGAGAGACCATATTGGGATATTTGGCGCAGAACAAAGGTGCTGAGTTTACCTACTCTATTTCTGACATGTTCTTCGGATTTATTCCTGGTTCTGTGGGAGAGACATCGACTTTTTTGATTCTTCTCGGAGGATTGTTCCTAGTGTTCAGTAAAATTGCCAGTTGGCGAATCATGTTAAGTGCTATTATAGGATCTTTGTTGATGGGATTGATATTTAATGTAGTTGTAGATGCCGGAATAATTGGTGAAACCAGCACTTTTTATGGCCTGATGAGTTTTGAATACTGGCAACATCTACTTGTAGGTGGTCTGGCTTTTGGTATAGTGTATATGGCCACTGATCCTGTCACAGGATCACAGACCAATCGCGGAAAGTGGATTTACGGATTCTTGATCGGGTTTATTTCGGTAATGATTCGTGTTTTCAATCCGGCATATCCAGAAGGTGTTTTCTTGGCGATATTACTAATGAACGTATTTGCGCCCACCATCGACCACTATGTACTAAGGGGGAATATAAAAAAACGATTAAAGCGCCTTAAGAGTGCTACTATTCTACCCAAGGATTCAGATAGTAAGGCAGAAGAACTAAAAGCAGAAACAGTTTAATCATGGCAATTAATACAGAAAAGAATAGTTACACAGTAATCTTCGCAACCCTAATGGTGATTGTGGTAGGTACCGTTTTAGCTTTTTTAGCCTCTTCTTTGAGCGATAAGATCAAAGAAAATGAAAGATTGGAAAAGCAACAGAATATTCTTTATGCAATGGGCATAAATCAGAACAAGGGTGAAGGTAGCGTCAAATTCATTCCTACGGATCAGGTAGCAGGTGAATTTTCAAAATACATCAAGGAACAATTGATAATTGAAGGGGATAAAATCACCAAAGATGACCAGGCCTATTTAATTGATCTTAAGAAACAAGCTACTGCGGCTAAAAATGGGGAAACTAGAAAATTGCCATTGTTCATTGGAGATAAAGAAGGTAGTGAATTCTACATTATCCCAATGCGTGGCAAAGGACTTTGGGATGCAATATGGGGCTTTGTGGCTTTAGATGATAAGATGGTGGTTCAAGGTGTTTATTTTGATCATGCCGCTGAAACTCCAGGGCTGGGTGCAAATATTAAGCAACGCTATTTTATGGACGATTTTTCTGGGGAGTCTATATTGGCAGGAACCGAATATGCTGGTATTGCCGTTGCCAAAGGAAATAATGATCCCTTGAACAAAATAAAGGATGATAATGAAGTCGATGCACTTGCCGGTGCCACAATAACCGGTAATGGTGTTTCAGCAATGATTAGTGAAAGCGTTAAGCTGTACAAGGATTATTTAGAAACGATTAGAGTTAAATAATATGGCACTACTTACAAAAAAAGATGCAAGCTTAATTTTAGATCCATTGGCGGATAATAACCCTATTACCATTCAGGTGCTGGGTATCTGTTCTGCACTTGCTATAACGGCAGAGTTAAAAGCGTCAGTGGTTATGGCGATTTCAGTACTATTTGTATTAGGAGTCGGGAATGTGGTAATCTCTCTAATGCGTAACATTATCCCATCGAAAATCAGGATTATCGTTCAGCTGATCGTGGTTGCTACCCTGGTGATAATCGTAGATCAGGTACTTAAGGCTTTTGCGTATGAACTAAGTAAGACCCTTTCGGTATTTGTTGGATTGATTATTACCAATTGTATTATTATGGGTCGATTTGAGGCCTTTGCACTAGGTAATGGCCCTTGGAAATCCTTTTTAGACGGAATTGGAAATGCCCTTGGCTATGGTGTTATATTGATAATCGTTGGTTTCTTTAGAGAGCTCCTAGGTTCTGGAACCTTGTTTGGCTTTCCGGTTTTAGGAAACCCAATCGCTAAAACAGGATTGTATGCCACTGGTTATGAAAACAACGGATTCATGATTATTCCGCCCGCCGCTTTGATTGTAGTGGGGATAATTATATGGATTCAACGTTCTAGAAACGTAGCATTAATCGAGGATAATTAATAGATTTTTAAAAGAATTATCATGTTAGAACATATTGAATTGTTTTTTAGATCCATATTTATTGATAATATGGTATTTGCGGTTTTTTTAGGCATGTGTTCCTATTTGGCCGTATCAAAAAAAGTTGCTACAGCTGTAGGCTTGGGAGCGGCCGTGATTTTTGTTTTGGCAGTTACAGTTCCGCTAAACTGGCTATTGGATCAGTACCTGCTTCGTGATGGTGCCCTAGCTTGGCTTGGACCTGAATATGCTGACTATAATCTTAGTTTCTTATCGTTCATTCTTTTTATTGCAACCATTGCAACGATGGTGCAATTGGTAGAAATCGTGGTTGAAAAATTTTCACCAGCACTCTATAACTCACTGGGTATATTTTTACCGCTCATAGCAGTGAACTGTGCAATTTTAGGGGGTTCTTTATTCATGCAATCACGGGAAATAGCTTCCTTAGGATTGGCTTTCAATTACGGTGTTAGTTCAGGTATTGGTTGGTTCTTAGCTATTTTGGCCATTGCTGCTATT
>JABDKZ010000075.1 GCA_013001935.1 Maribacter sp. | reverse complement strand
CAAATAACCCTTATAATCAGCGCTCCCAAATTCTTTAAATCCCAAGGTGTTTAAATAAAATTCTCTGGTAACAGTTTTGTTACGCATGGGCAACTTTGGATGAATATCAGTAAGCATACTAAAATTTTTTGGATCTGTATCTTTTTACAAAACGCCTGAGAATTTCCTTGGATACGGGAGCTTTCGAATCTTTTATCGCATGTATTAATTCCCCTGCTTCTCCCGGGGAAAAATACCCATAATGCCGATAGACATTTATACGTAAGATGAACTCATTGGCGTCGGCCTCAGGATGAAATTGTGTCGCATAAATGTTCTTTTTAATTCGAAACATTTGAACAGGACATGGCTTGGAAGAAATTAATAGCTCGGCTCCCGGAGGAGTATGGTCACAGGCTTCTTTGTGACCTACCCAAGCTGTAAAAGTTTGGGGCAGATCTTTAAGTAACGGATCTTTCTTCCCGGCATCGGATATAGTAACATCAACATTTCCAATAGGTTCAGCATAGGTATTTGAAATGGTTGTCCCGCAATATTTTCCCAAATGCCCATTTCCTGAACAAGCTCCAAAGAAAGGGAAGTCTATCGGAACTATTAGGTCGAACAGTTCAATAAAAAAATCTTCTATCCTCTTTTGTACCGGACTCTTTTTTTCTTCAGGAATGCTTATATCAAAAGGGCTGCCTCCTGCAATGATTGCCGAATACTCATGAATGTCAATCACTGGAATAGGTTCTTTCTCGAGACGAATACGATGCACCTCGTTGCGTTCTAAACCCCCAACCCGCATTAATGCTTCAAATTCACTTTTAGCAGCCTCATCCTCAGGCCTCATCTGTAGTATTAAAAACTTCTTCACAGCAGCTGATCTTTAAAGTGGATTATATCTATAATGATTCTTAAATGTAAAGATAAATAAACCGCCAAATTAGCCACAGGTACAGGTGCAGCAATTATTTGTTATTGAGGTAGCTCATTCCCATTGCTTCACGTTCTTAGAAAAAAAACAGCCTTCTATATTATCCGATCTGGGTTGTGATCTGACCTATGGCGTTTCCAACGCCTATGGGTCCATAACCAATACTGTGGTGCACCCAGAATATCTTTTTCCAGGAGTTTTGTAAATGCAGCTGTTATCTCTCCTTTCTTCAACCTACTATGGTCATCTGAAACGAGTGTAAAAATAATTTTGTAATGCCCCCGCGATACTTTTATGTTGGAGCCCGCAATAATAGGCATATCCAATTCTCTTGCCATTCTTTCTGCGCCATATGCTACGGCTGTTTCCTGGCTTAAAAAATTGGTGAAATGTACTAACTGCGATTTTCTAGGGGACTGATCACTTCCGAAGATCACCGCAAATTGCTCTTCTTTTTCCTGTTTAAGTTTTTGAAGGATCGAATCAATGCGCAACATATGTAAGCCATATTTGGAGCGGCTGGTGATAATTTTTTCATTCCAAAACTTGTTATTTAAGGGCGTATACAGTGCCATGGGAATGTGTTTAATTTGTCCGGCAATGGCCAGTGCAAATAATTCCCAATTGTTGTAGTGGCCACCTACCAAAATAACATTCTGCCCTTTGCTAAAATAGCTTTCCAACAATTCCGGGTTCACTATTTGCATACGCTCATGGGCGGCAGTTTCCGAAATGGTAAAATTCTTTACACTTTCTACAATCAGGTCACAAAAATGCCGGTAAAAGCCTTTTTCAATTACCCGTATCTCACGGGACGATTTTTGAGGAAATGAATTCGTTAAATTCTTTCTAACCACCCCTTTTCGATATCGCAATAAGTAGTACATGATGACATACATGCCATTCGAAAAACCATACAGAATAAACAATGGCAAACGAGATATTGGCAGAAGCAGCACATAATAGAAAAGTTTATTCATAGTTACAAAGCATTTCAGATGAATTCATATAATATTAGGTTCGTAGGTGATAAAATACAACTGTTTTAAATTTCTTTTTAAATATATGACACGATTAGCATTATCCAACTATTTTCAAATGTAAGCTTGCCTTAAAAAATACTATTATGCGGTGTTTACTGCCAGTTATTTAAAGGGGAAGTTCTCAATTATAAAAAGTGCCTGTGTTTGTCTTTAAAATTATTACCTAATTTTGAAAAAAAATGAATGGAAGAACTTACGCTTACCACACCTGCACTATTATTCTCGGCCATCTCCCTAATTATGCTAGCGTACACCAATAGATTCCTAGCGTATGCAGCAGTAACTAGAAATTTACACGACATCTATCTGGAGAAAAAAGATGACACGTTACTACAGCAAATCAAAAACCTGAAACTACGTCTTAACCTTACCCGCTGGATGCAGATTTTTGGTATCACCAGCCTGCTACTATGTGTTTTGACAATGTTTTTAATCTATATAGATCAGCATATCATGGCGGTATGGATATTTGGTGTTGCGTTAATTTTACTGATCATTTCATTAGGGCTTTTGATTAAGGAAATCCAAATTTCGGCACAGGCACTGAAACTACATTTGGCAGACATAGAAAACCACCTAAAAAAAGAATAAACGCACAAAATATCCAACTTTTTTTATTTGAAGTATAGTAGGCAGTGGTTCGGTACTATATTTTAGGTGTTTTTTGAAAGAAATAGATCTAATTCCATATATTTTTCCTTCATGACACTTAGGCCAAATGCGGCAGCTGAAGCCGCAAATACTGAGTAATCAAAAACCCCTTTTATACCCGTTGAAAACGCTATCGCCAATGCAAATATCAACATAAGAAATCCACTTAATTTAGCGACAAGTTCTGTTTTAAAACCCAGTAGGAGACTAACTCCAAATAATAGTTCTGCCCCTGTAGCTATCACCCCAAAAACAGGGATCAACGCAGTGGAAATAAGCGGATTAATTACCTGGGTGTAGTCTAAAAAGTTTTCCCAATTACCCCATGCAGCTACCTCTGCAGGCCATAATCCAAATCTATCTGCCACGGCCGATAAAAAGCCAGCGCCAATTCCAAATCTCAAAAAGAGTTTAACAATTTTAGTGTACATGTTTTAAGAGGTTTTATTTTTAGTAGTTAGCCATTTCATAACAAAGTAAACAACGCAAATAATAGCGATGAAAATAATGGTTGCGACTATTTCTCCCAGGCTTAAGCTAGAAAGCAACCAGATTATGGCAGCAATACCTATACCTGGGATAATTATTCCGCCGGGGACTTTAAAAATCTTCTCGGAGGTGTCTTTCTTTTTCATTCTTAGTTTTATGGTGGCTAAAACAACCAACAAGTAAATAAGTAATATGGCAGCACTCGCCAGTATGGCCAACTCTTCAAAACCACCAGAAACCGAAAAAACAAATATCAACCCCGCGAAGCAAACTATTGACCACTGCGGTGTAGCAAACTTAGGATGTACTTTTCCAAGAAACTTAGGAAATAAGCCATCCTTGGCTCCCGCATATAATACACGTGGCGTATTTAATACATCGGTGCTTACCGCTCCAAAACAGGAAATTGCGGCAGCAATCAATAGTATGGTAGCACCTACTGTTCCTATAATACTTTCTGCAACCGCTGCCAATGGGGCATCTTTAACAACTTCCATTTCCATTCCCAATATACCCTGGGTAACTGTTTGCAGCAACATGTATATGACAAGTACCAGTCCCCCTCCAAGTAAAATGCCCAGCGGTATAGTTCGCTTAGGGTTCTTTATTTCGCCACTTACGCCCAGGGCCGTTTCGAAGCCAGCAAATGCAAAAAATAATATGAGGGTAGTGTTGCCAAATGTATTGAGT
>JABDKZ010000070.1 GCA_013001935.1 Maribacter sp. | reverse complement strand
TGATTGGCTTCTTTGGTGCGCTCTTGCACCGTATCTTCCAATACTTTCTGTTGGTTGAGTAGAATACTTGTTCGTGCTTTAACTGAGAAGTAAATGAAACCTAAAATGCCTAGTACATATAGTGCATAAGCCCACCATGTTTTATACCAAGGAGGCGTAATGCCAAAAGGAACCGAAACCGTTTCGGAAATATCCCCATAAATATTCTTAGCCCTAACTTTAAAATCGTAATTGCCAGAAGGAAGGTTTATATATTCCCTGTTCGTTTGTGGCCCCCATTCGGACCATTTCCCATCAAATCCGGACAGTTGGGTACTGTATTGGATTTGCTTTTGTCCGATATACAACGGAGCGGCATACCCGAACGTTATCGAGTTCTCGTCATATGGTAAGCTTAGGTCTTCAGGCAGGTCAATATTTCCAGCGTACAGAAGGGAATCTGCCCCTATCGATATGCTCCGAATGTCTGTATGAAAATCTGGAATTGAAGGTGTTTCCAAGTTGCCTTCATACCGAATGGCCCCATCCGGCCCAGAGAACCAAACTACTCTGGAACCATCTGCCCTAGGTTCCTCTGGATAAATGGAGAAAATCCGGTTGTTTTGAAGTTCTTTAAAGGTATCTGTATTACTCAATTCGTATTTCCCATTGACCTTATCAAAAACCAATGTGCCAGAACCTGCATTTAAAAGTAGTTTGCCATCACTTGTTTCAACAGGTGATGAACCTGGCCTGTCCCAGTCTATATATTCATCGAAAAAGAAAGTACGTTCCTCAAAACGGTTGGCAGCCTGATTAAAACCATAGGTTTTTTCAGTTTCCCCTGAAAAAATATGGATCTCATTGTTAAAATATTCAAACCCAATACCAGCGTCCGGCAAACCTTTGTCTATGCCATAATTTATATACTCTGAAGCGTCTAAATCTAACTTTCCTTCTTTATAGGCAGGTATCATTTTTACCATGACACCCTCTTCTTGGCTATCTGACCAGAAGTTTCCGTCTTCATCCTCCACGATGACTCCACCGTTCGAAATAAGCTTAGAGGTTGAGGATTCCTCTACAAACTGACCCACCTTTTCATCAAAATAAAAGCTCCTTACACCTTGCTGATGATCCACCAGAATGCGATTGGTATCGGAGATTGACTGATTGATAAACCGGGCTCTAAAGTCGTAATTGATATTTTCGCGAACTGGTGTGATAGAGGTCCCCAAAATTTCGTAGAGTCCTACCCCATTGGTGGCCGCATACAGCCGGTTCCGGTATTCAAAGAAATTCCCTACCTGGCCCGTCGTACCTGGAATCACTTTTACTTGGTTATCACCCTTTTCCAAATAGGCCACCCCATTATTAGTACTGAAATACAGGATGTCTTTAAACCTATAGGTACCAAAAACCGTGGTTGTCAAGCCCATATTGGCATCGACGGATGTGAAGGTTGAATTCAGGTTTACACTGGAAATTCCATTAAACAAGGGCATCCACAGTACACCCCTGCTATCCACGTAGGTAAAAGTCGCACTGCCATCCTGCAATCCGTTTGCTGTCGTATATTTCTGTATATATTTGCCATTGTGATCGATCATATACGCGCCATTGCCAAACGTATTTATAACATAGCTACCATTGTCCAAAGCCACGCCCGGCAAATAGATTATTCCCTCAATCTCCTCATCTATTTCGGTCTTGAAGGGGGTAAACTCCTTGCCATCAAATAGAAAAAAACCTTGTGTTCTGGTACCTACGAGTACCTTGTCGTCATAAGGGAGCAAGGCATAAATTCGTTCGCTGGCAAATTGTTCCCCTCCCGGAACCAGTTCAAAGGTGTCGTTATCAGTCAGCATACAAAGTCCTTTATCCCAAATTCTTAAGTAGTAGATCCCATTTACAATATTGCCCACATGGTATCCTTGTTCAGAGGGAATTACCTTAATCGATTCCCCATCCCAACAGTACAATTTGAACTCAGTCCTGAAGATGATTCTTCCCTTGTAATAATCAATTTCCCAGACATCTGCAAAAACTTTGTGTTCTTCAGGAATTTTATCCAACAGGGAAACATACTCCATTTCTCCCGTTTCGCCAGGGATTAAAAATCCGATGGCCCCCTGACCCCCAACATATATTGTTCCCTTATCATCCTTAGCCAAGCTTCTGCTAGGTCCACTAACTTCAATTCGCTTCCAGTTAACACCGTCAAATTGAAGCACATCTCCCTGGTTGGCGAAATACATAATACCATTATCGTCCTCCAAGGCCCACCAATTTATTGGAGCAGTCCCATACTCTTGGTACTTATAATTGGTTATCAATGGCCGACCCACCTGCTCTTGGGCCTGCATCGAAATAAAAAATGAAAAAATGAATATGAGCGATAGACAAAGAGCTTTGCCCAAAGGAATACTGTAGTGTTTTTCTTGCATGTTGGTTGGTCTATTAGTACAGGCCCGAGGGGTGTTTGCCTGTTGAATCTAAATATACAAAATAA
Organism: Maribacter sp.; assembly: GCA_013001935.1. Lineage (GTDB taxonomy): Bacteria > Bacteroidota > Bacteroidia > Flavobacteriales > Flavobacteriaceae > Maribacter_A. Next base: position 236 of record JABDKZ010000070.1, on the reverse strand, counting down.
TTGTTCATACGATCAATTCGATTTAAAACATAGATTGGTTTTAGGTCATCGACACATTTCTAATTCAAAATTTACTGATTAATTATTTTAAAAGTTCCTTTTTTGTACCTTCAAACTTTTTAAAATTCTATGAAGCAAATTACCGATTACATTGCACAACATAAAGACCGATTCCTAAATGAACTCCTTGAGCTTTTAAAGATGCCTTCAATTAGTGCAGATTCCGCATTTGCACA
>JABDKZ010000063.1 GCA_013001935.1 Maribacter sp. | reverse complement strand
CAATTGGGGCGCGTGGGATAGCGGTATGGTAAGTGGCGAATTGAAAGCTCAATTCGAGGCGGCCGGAGTCACTCTAGTCAATAGCGAAGGTGGTGCAGCCATGTTGGTGAATGAACTCAATACGGATTACGCCAATCAGCCCCAAGTAATTATTGGTGGTACTTTACCAGCAGCTGTTAGCCACATCGGAAATCTACAAACACACCGGATTAAACGGCAATTGAAATTAGAGAACAATCCATTTTTAATGCACCACGTTATTCAGGGCAAAGCTGTTTTACCCGTAGTCAATGCGGTGGGTTGGATGGCGCAAACTTGCGAAAGATTGTATCCTGATTTTGCAGTTTTCAAAGTAGAGAACACCAAACTTTTTAAAGGGATTGTGTTTGACGGACAGGAGAAAGAAGATTATATAATCGAATTAAAAGAGCTTGAGAAAAGGGCGGAGCAAATCGTTTTTGAAACCACAGTGCTCAGCGAAGGAGAAAAACTACCGACTTATCATTACCGAGCGAAAGTGACCTTAGTCCACAAGAAGGCAATTCCGGAAGCGCCTAAATTTTCCCATCAAATCAGTGGAAATTATCAAGCTACGGATGGAGCAATTTTATATGAAGATGGTTCGCTTTTCCACGGTAAATATTTCCAAGGGATTGAGCAAATTCTGGATTGTACGGAAGGTCAAATCGTGTTATCCTGCGTAGGGCCTGAAGTTCCACTGTCAGAACAAGGGCAATTTCCGATACAATCGGTCAATACCTTTTTTGCCGATATTCAATATCAAGGCATGGTCGTTTGGGTACAAAAATATAAGGACGGTGCAAAGAGTCTCCCCCTCCAAACGGATAGTGCAATCCTGTATAAAAATATCCCCTTCGGAAAAAAACTATGGGTTAATGTGAAAATCAAAGAAGCTACCGATTTTAAAATGATAGCCGAGTGTACCGTTTACGACGAAGAAGGAACGGTTTATATGCAAACCAATGGTGCGGCGGTTACGGTATCGAAACAGTTGGTGTGGTAAGGATTATCCAAATTTGAATAAAGTTCAAGAATGACAAAAATAGCCATAATAGGAACATCCGGGCTTTTTCCCGGCTCCTCCACTCCTGAGGCGTTTTGGAATAACCTTATGGATGAAAAAGACTTAACGGGTCTGGCGACGGAGCAAGATTTTGGGGTCAACCCTGAACTTTTTTATCAAGCGGAAAAGGGAGTGGTAGATCGTTGTTATTCACTGCGTGGTGGGTATATCCGTGATTTTCAATTTGATCCGAATGGCTACGAATTGCCGGCCGAGTATTTGGCAAAACAAGATAAATTATACCAATGGTCACTTTACGTTGCGACGGAAGCCCTGCGGGAAAGTGGTTACCTGAACGATAAACAAAGCTTGGAATCCTGCGGCCTGGTTTTAGGGAATCTGTCTTTTCCTACCGGCTCGTCTCATAAGTTATTGTCGGCTGTTTATACCCAAACCACTGAAATGGCCGTCCGGAAATTATTAGGGGACGATCAATTTTCAATACCTAACTCAAGACAAGCCCTTCCGTCAAATGAAGTATTGGAAAATACACCCTCCGGTTTGGTCAACAAAGCACTCGGCCTCGGTGGACGCCACTATGCTTTAGATGCGGCCTGTGCGACATCACTGTACGCCATTAAATTGGCCTGTGATGAGTTGGTCACTGGGAAATCCGATATGATGTTGGCTGGAGCCGTATGTGCTTCTGACCAATTATTTATTCATATGGGCTTTTCGATTTTTCACGCTTATGCACCCTCCGATAAAAAGTTTGTACCTCTCGACAAAAATTCATCCGGGTTAGTATCCTCGGAGGGAGCAGGAATGGTGGTGCTCAAAAGATTAGAGGATGCCGAACGAGATGGTGATCCTATCTTGGCAGTTATCGGAGGTATTGGTCTTTCGAATGACGGCCGGGGAAAGTTTTTGTTAAGCCCAAATCCCAAAGGGCAGCAGCTGGCTTTTGAACGAGCCTATAATGGAGAGGAACTTTCTCCAAAAAATACTTCTTATCTAGAGTGCCACGCTACTGGTACCCCACTCGGTGATACCACAGAAATGAATTCCATTGCTGACTTTTTTGCCAAGCACGAAACTATACCGCTTTTGGGTTCCGTGAAATCGAACATGGGGCATTTGCTAACCGCGGCGGGAATGACCGGATTGCTTAAGGTCTTGCTGGCGATGCAAAAAGAAATAATTCCGGCCAATATCAATCTGGTAGACCCGGTGAAGGCCAATAATGATTGGATTGGGGTAGAACAAATGATTACCAAAGCGACACCCTGGTCCAAATCAGAAAAGCAGGCGGGGATCAATTCTTTTGGTTTCGGCGGAACGAACGCGCACATGGTCGTTCAGAATTATACTAAAACCCAAAGCTCCGCAACTGAGCATAAATCGATTGAGCTACAAGCAATGGCCATCGTTGGAATGGATGCGCATTTTGGCGATTGCACAAATCTGGATGAATTTTATTCCACGATTTATAATGGTCAACAACATTTTGGACCATTGCCAAAAGGACGGTGGAAAGGTTTCGAAGAAAATACGAGTTTGTTGATGGATTATGGATTTAAGGAGGGGAAAGCTCCAAAAGGAGCCTATATAAAAGATTTTGAAATTGATTTATTGCGATATAAGATTCAACCGAAAGAAGCCGAAACGCTAGAGCCTCAGCAAGCGCTGATTTTAAAAGTTGCTGATAATGCGATTAAGGATGCCGGTCTGGAGGAGAGCCAAAATGTGGCGGTCTTAATAGCGATGGAATCGGAGTTGGCCATCCATCATTACCTCGCACGCTGGGATCTAAGCTGGCAATTGAAAACGGCATTGGAACAGAGTGATATCCTACTGAATCCTACTCAGGAAGCTGAGCTAGAGGAGCTTTGTAAAAATGGGATTTATTTTCGGGAAGGTGCACAGACGCCCAGTCAGCATACGAGTTTTGTCGGTAATATAATGTCCAGCCGGATCGCGGCACTCTGGGACTTTTCGGGTGCAGCGTTTACGGTTTCTTGTGGTGAAAACTCCGTTTTCAAAGCCCTGGAAATTGCACAAAACATGCTGTCGCTTGGTGAAGTGGACGCGGTCGTCGTTGGGGGAGTCGATCTTTCGGGAGGACTGGAAAATGTAATTTTAAGAAACCAAAAAAATAAGATTAATCCATCCCCAAATCCTAGTCTTTCTTTTAATGAAAATGACGAAGGATGGTTGGTAGGTGAAGGCGCGGGCGCCATAGTTTTGAAAAACAAAAATGCGGCGCAAGAGGATAAAGTATACGCCATAATTGATGATATCGGAAAAACTCAAGCCCAACCAAATTGTGGATACCTTGAGTTGGCCGCTACGGGGATTCCTACGCAGGATCAAGCCGAAAAGGATTTGCTATTGGCCAATCAATCCTCGGAAGCTATCGCTCTTGGAAGTGTCAAAGCAAATATTGGACATACTTATGCTGCGTCGGGTATTGCCAGTTTAATCAAAACCGCCCTTTGCGTTTACCATCGATTTATTCCTGGAGTGCCCAATTGGGAAAGGCCTAAAGACGCCTTCCATTTTGAAAACAGTAAATATTATTTTCCCCTCAAGTCACGACCTTGGATATTACAAAATGGACAAACCAGGCGTTCTGCCGCCGTGAATGGGTTAGAAGGCATCCAAGTCCGTTTATCGGAGCCTGAACAAAGGGCTAGCTACAAAAACACTTTTTTAAAGAATAATGGTCTTCAGCTTTTTCCATTAAAAGGGAATGACGTAAATGAATTGATAAAGCAATTATCTGCCTTAGAGATTACTTTAGAAACTGCAATTCCATTAGCCGCGATCGCACAACAGTTTTATGAGAAATTTCAAGAAAAGGAAAGTGATCTATGCGTTGTATTGATTGCAGAAAATAAAGAAGGCTTAGGACAGGAAATCCGCTTTTTCAAAAAGCATATAAGCCGTTCTTTAGAAAAGAATCAAATTTTAAAAACCCCACGGGGAAGTTATTTTTCTCCAAATCCTTTAGGCAAGAAAGGGAAGGTAGCTTTTGTCTATCCTGGATCCTCAACTGCGTACACAGGTTTAGGGCAAGACCTATTTCGGTTGTTTCCTGATTTGTATCCGCATTTTGAAAAAATACTTCCGAATCTCGATGATTTCATCTGGCCGGATTATTTATTTCCAAAACAAAAAAGTAGTTCAGAAACTGTTCCTAATATTTATGAGAACGCAATAGCTATGATGTCGGTAGGGGTATTCTACTCGGCGAGTTTTACCCATATATTGCGGTCGTTATTTAAGTTGAATCCCGATATTGCTCTGGGCTACAGCATGGGCGAATGCAGTAGTATGTGGTATTCCCTTGGCGTTTGGAGTGCTAATGAAGCCAGAGAGTTTCAAGATTCTCCGATTTTCAAAAATCGCTTTGCCGGAAACTTAGAATTATTGGCGGAACACTGGGGCATCACTACTGAAGAAGCTAAAGAACGCTGGATTAGCCTGGTCCTACTGGCTCCGAAAGACCAGGTAAAACTGCTGATTGAAAAAGAAAGCCAGGTCTATCTGACATTTGTAAATACCGAAAATGAAGTGGTTATTTCAGGAGATAAAAAAGCATGTTTAGCAATAGCCGAGCAATTAAAATGTCCATCCGTCACTATCCCTTTTCAAAATGTCATCCATCATGATTTCTGTAAAAAAGAAACAGCGGGATTATTGAAAATGCATCATTTTCCTTTACAGGAAAAACCTGACATTGATTTTTATTCCAGTATTGCTCAATCTAAGATTGAATTGGATAGCGAAGCGATTGCAGAAAACTCTACCGCAGTTTGCACCCAGCAAGTTGATTTTCCACAAACCATAAAAACAGTATCCAAGGCCGGGGCTACGATCTTTATTGAGCTCGGTGCAAATGCGACCTGCTCCAATTGGATCAATACCATTTTAAAAGGAAAAGAACATCTTGCTGTTTCTATTAATCAAAAAGGAAAATCTGATATCCAGTCTTTGGTTGCTTCATTAGCACAATTAATCAGTCACGGGCTGTCTTTGGACTTGACCATGTTATATCCTTCGGAGGAAGAGACTTCCCAACGCCCTCGGTTTTTGAAAAAAATCATACTGGGTGGCGATCGCATTTTTGATGCAATTTTAAAAGATGAGCATCGAGCACTATTTAAAAATATCGAAAAGCGAAAGGAAAAAAGAGAATTAGTGTTAGCCGAAGTTGGTGAGGATTTCTCTAACCGAGTACACGCCACCAAAGCATTTAAAGAAGTATCTATAGTCAACTCAATTTCAAATTATCCAACAACACCAAAATCAATTGCAATAATGGAAACCAACACCATAGAAAAGAAATATGCGGCTGTGGGTCCCCCTAAGCAAATAGGAGAAAATGGCTTGGGCTTACAAGACTTTACATCCGGAGAGCAATTGCAGGGCAAGGAAATTATTTTCTCCCAGGAAGATCTGGAAGAGTTTGCAACGGGAAAAATCGCCAATGTGTTTGGTCCCGAATATGCGGTTATTGATACTTATTCCCGTCGGGTAATGCTACCGATGTATCCATATTTGCTGGTCAGCCGGGTCACAGGGCTGAATGGTAAATTAGGGGAATACAAGCCTTCCACAATGCAAACGGAATACGATATTCCCTATAATGCATGGTTTACCACGGATGGGCAAATTCCCTGGGCGGTATCGGTAGAGTCCGGGCAATGCGATTTGTTACTGATTTCATATTTGGGTATTGATTTCCAAAACAAAGGTAATCTGGTGTATCGCCTGTTGGATTGCACCCTGACCTTTGTCGATGATTTACCATTTGAAGGCCAAACCCTGCGTTACGATATTTCCATTAATTCATTTGTCAAAAATGGCGATAATCTACTGTTCTTTTTCAGCTATCGCTGTTATGTAGAAGACCGCTTAGTCCTAAAAATGGATGGAGGTTGCGCCGGATTTTTTGGAGATGCTCAATTGGAAGAAGGGAACGGAGTAGTATACACCGCTAGTGAAATAGAAGCAAAACAAAACGCGAAAAAGAGATTTTTTACGCCTTTATTAAAAACACCCAAAACGGCTTTTTCAAAAGAAGATTTACGGCACCTCATAAACGGGGATATTGAAAAATGCTTTGAAGATGAATCCTACTTTGCTAACGGGCGCAATCCTTCCTTGTGTTTACCACCGGAGAAAATCTTGATGATCGACCGAATTGTTTCTGTTGATTTGACAGGCGGATCCTACGGCTTGGGATACATCGTTGCAGAAAAAGATTTACACCCGGACGATTGGTATTTCCCTTGCCATTTCCGGGATGATGAAGTCCTTGCCGGATCGCTTCAGGCCGAAGGTGGCGGAAACCTACTCCGGTTTTTCATGCTAATGCTCGGGCTGCAACGACTGACTAAAGATGCACGTTACCAACCAGTTTTTGATGTACCACAAAAGGTTCGGTGCAGAAAACAGGTGACACCGAAGGATACTAAGTTGGTTTACAAATTAGAAATCAAAGAGATCGGCTTGATTCCCAATCCATACGTCATTGGTGATCTGGAGATCATTTCGGATGGCATAGTGACGGTACATTTTGAAAACCTCGGCTTACAATTACGCGAAAAAACAAATCCAAGGTATTTAGAAAAAACAACCGCCGTAGCCGTTTCTCCTCGTTCACAAGACGCTTTGATGAATGAAAAAGATATTACTACGTTTGCCCTGGATGATCTGTCGAAATGTTTCGGTCCTGATTTCTCCGTGTATGATGGCCGGACAGTGTCCCGGCAGCCGAATACGGATCTACAATTAATTTCAAGGGTTTTAAAAATTGATGGAGAGCGCGGAGATTTTTCAAAACCAGCGACCATCTTCGCGGAATACGATGTACCGGCTAAGGCCTGGTACTATGAGCAGAATTCAAATCATACGATGCCCTATTCTGTGTTAATGGAAATCGCCTTACAACCATGCGGATTATTGGGAGCTTATTTGGGGAGCACCTTACAATTTCCGGATAAAAATCTCTACTTCAGAAATCTGGATGGCGACGGCGCATTATCTGACTTGCCGAATGGTACGGACTTCCGGGGAAAAACAATTACCAATAAATCCGTTTTGGTCTCTTCCGTTGCACTTGGCGGCACCATCTTACAAAACTACACTTTCGAGTTATCCGTCGATGGGCAGGTTTTTTATAAAGGAAAATCATCCTTTGGTTTCTTTCCAAGTGATGCACTAGCATCCCAGGTCGGATTGGATAAAGGTGCGGAAGTAGCGCCCTGGTTTGAAACAGAACAATTGACGCCTCAGGAATACATGCAAATCAAATTAGATTCCTTGTATGGTAAAATGAAGTTATTTAAAGCACCTGCTACAAAACCGCATTACCGTTTAGGCGAAAACCAGTTGAATTTATTGGACCATTTAAAAATTGCTAAAAATCAGGGACAGTACGGGAAGGGCTATATTCACGCAACCAAATTTATAAAAACGTACGACTGGTTCTTTACCTGCCATTTTTATCAGGACCCTGTGATGCCCGGTTCCCTTGGGGTGGAATCTATTTTACAAGCCATGCAGGTTTTTGCTTTACAACAAGATCTTACCAAGGATTTTCAGTCTCCTAAGTTTGTACAATTGGCCAATCATAAAACTATCTGGAAGTACCGTGGGCAAATCTTGCCCAATGTCAAAGAGATGCATTTGGAAGTGCATATTAAAACAATCGAGCCACGCGGGGATCAATTAGCGATGATCGCAGATGCTTATTTGTGGAATGGAAAAATGAGAATTTATCAGGTGACGGATTTGGCTTTGGGAATAGAGGAAGCTTAGACTGGCTATGAGCTCTAAAAATTAAAAAAAGATTCAGCATGACTATACAGTATAAAGGAACGCCGCAACAACTTTTTTGGAAAGGATCGCCTTTCGATATTGCTTTTGATGCAGAAAGTATTCAGCAAAAATTACAGCACACCGATAAGCCTTGCTATGTCATGAAGGATTTTCGGGGGCGCATCGGTGTGAGTAATACAGGCGAATTGGTATCCGAGGGTAGAGGGTTGCAAGTATTGGCGATTGCCAATCCGATGACTGCGAGCCAATTGGGAGATCCCTCTTTCCGCGAGGATTATAATCTGAAATTGGCGTACAAAACCGGAGCGATGGCCAATGGAATTGCCTCCGAAGAATTGGTGATTGCTATTGGAAAAGCCAATTTGCTGGGTTCTTTCGGAGCGGCGGGTTTAGTGCCAAGTCGGGTATTGCAAGCCATTGAAAGGATACAGGAATATTTACCGCAACAGACCTATGCTTTCAACCTCATTCATAGTCCGATCGAAGAGGCACTTGAATCAGGAGCCGTAAAATTATTCTTAGAAAAAGGGATCCGCGTGGTGGAAGCATCTGCATTTCTGGCATTGACCGAACATATTGTTCATTACAGGGTAGCGGGTTTAGACCAGGATAATGAAGGAAAGGTTCAAATCAGAAATAAAGTAATCGCAAAGATTTCCAGAAAAGAAGTAGCGCGTCACTTTATGCAACCTGCTCCGGATTCATTTTTAAAGTTATTATTAGAAAAAGGAAAGATCACCGCCTTGCAAGCAGAACTGGCCAGGAAAGTTCCGATGGCGGATGATATCACCGTAGAAGCGGATTCGGGAGGACATACTGATAATCGTCCGCTCGTTGCTTTGTTACCGATCATTATTCAATTGCGCGATGAATTGCAGGAACAATACCAATTTGCCCGGAAAATACGAATTGGTGCCGCGGGGGGCATTTCTACCCCAACATCTGCTCTGGCAGCATTTATGATGGGCGCAGCTTATGTGGTTACGGGGTCCGTCAATCAGGCCTGTATAGAAGCGGGTACATCGGAACAGGTTCGTAAGTTATTGCAAACGGTCTCCTCGACGGATATCATGATGGCACCGGCATCTGATATGTTTGAAATGGGTGTGGAGTTACAAGTTTTAAAACGAGGGACGCTGTTCGGTCCACGAGCTAAAAAGTTGTACGAGTATTATAAAAAGTATAAGTCGATTGAAGAAATTCCTGTCGAGGAAAGACTGAATCTAGAGCAACAAATATTCAGAAAACCATTGGAAGAAATATGGAAGGCCTGTATTGAATTTTTTGAAAAACGAGATCCACAACAAATTGAACGGGCCAAAGATAACCCTCAACGGAAAATGGCTTTGATTTTTAGATGGTACCTGGGTTTGTCTTCCAATTGGGCCAATGCGGGAATACCCGATCGAACTGCAGATTACCAAATTTGGTGCGGTCCTTCCATGGGCGCTTTCAATGACTGGGTTAAAGGCAGTTACCTGGAGCCTTATCAAAACAGACAGGTGGCCGATGTGGCGGAGCAGATTATGCACGGCGCTGCCTATCTGTACCGTATTCAAGCTTTGAAAATGCAGGGCTTAACTTTTCCCTTGGAAATGGAGCGCTTTGTACCGCTCCGAAAAGAGGAAGTGAGAAGTGCTGTTTTAGTTTAATTATACGATATAATGAATGGCAGTGTACATCTCCCCTTTTTAGTATTTAGCCACCCCAAGGGTAATAACTGATTTAAGGATAATTAATCGCTCTTTCTATACGATCCATGTAAAGCTCTATAGTTATGGAAGTCGACAAAACGCATTTTCTCTTTCAAGAGATGTTGCAATTTTGGTTTTGGCAAAATAGCGCCTAAGCTTGTAGAACACGATCATGCTCGCTACATTGAGCACATCGCATCTACTCAACGTAACAAATTTAAAAGCAAGCCATATGAATAGAATATTTTCAATTGTTATAGTAATGCTCATTTGTTCTCAATCGTATGGACAAAAACCAAGAGCAAGAGATATAGGAATTCCCTTTGTTGGAACAACAGGAGAATTTAACGCAATTACTGATGTTGAAGGTGTAGAGGTTGGATATAGCACTATTATTTCTGGTGAAGGAGAAAACATTGTTGGCAATGGACCAATTAGAACTGGAGTTACCGCCATATTTCCGAGAGGAAAAGCTAAAAAATTCAGTCCGGTTTATGCCAATTGGTATAGCCTTAATGGCAATGGCGAAATGACAGGTACAACCTGGGTCACTGAATCAGGTTTTTTGGAAACCCCAATAATGATTACAAACACGAATAGCGTCGGTGAGGTAAGACAGGCTGTATTGAAATGGTATGTTGATACAGATTGGTACAATGGAGAAGATTGGTGGTATACTTATCCAGTAGTAGCCGAAACTTACGATGGATTTTTAAATGATATTTATGGATTTCACGTGAAGGAAGAACATGTATTGGATGCCATCAAAAGTTCTTCAAATGGAAAAATAGCGGAAGGAAATGTTGGAGGTGGAACTGGCATGATGTGCTTGGGCTTTAAAGGTGGTACGGGAACATCCTCAAGGGTTTTTAAAATCAAGGATTCTACCTATACAGTTGGAGCAATTGTGCAATCAAATTTTGGAGCCAAAAGAAATTTATCAATAGCTGGTGTTCCCGTTGGTATTGAATTAAAAGACACTTTAAATTATGTATACAATGCACCTCCAAAGTCGAGAAGACAAGAAGGAGATGGCTCTATAATCGTAATAGTAGCAACTGATGTTCCTTTATTGCCACATCAGTTAAAAAGAATTGCTCAAAGAATTCCTTTAGGAGTAGGTATTGTTGGTGGTCGTGGAAGTAATGGTTCAGGAGATATATTTTTAGCATTTTCAACGGCAAATGAAAAGGCATTTAATCGTGATGAAATGACAAGTGTGAAAACAATGTCGAATGACCTGCTAATGCCTGTTTTTGAAGCGACTGTTCAAGCTGTTGAAGAAGCAATTATCAATGCAATGGTGGCAGCTGAAACCATGGAAGGAATTAATGGAAATAAGGCCTATGCTATTCCACATGATTTACTTATCGAGACGCTCAAAAAGTATAATAGAATTAAAAAATAATTGGGTACAACAATGCACATCAAATTAAAGCTCGTACCTCAATAAGCTTCATATACCAATCGTTAGCCTCCATTTAGAAACAGAACTAACCCATGATAAAATTCTTTAGAAAAATTCGCCAAAACTTACTAATGGAAAACAAAACTGGAAAGTATTTAAAATATGCCATTGGTGAAATCACACTTGTAATGATTGGGATTCTTTTGGCTTTACAAATCAATAATTGGAATAATAACCGAATTGAACGTCAGACGGAAACTAGTATTTTAAATGAAATTTTAGCTAATCTCAAAATGGATGTAAACAACCTCAATTCAAAAATTGAGCTGAATGCCGATTTTAGTAAAAAAAACAAAATAATATTGGATCATTTAGAAAGAAAAACTCCGTTAACAGATTCATTAAAATATTATTATGCTAGGTTATTGGGTCGTGGTACCTTTCAACCAATAACCGTAGGTTATGAAAATTTAAAATCTAAAGGAAACGATATCATACAAAATGACTCGCTTCGTATCGCCATTTCTGCGTTATACGATTTCAAATATTTTTATGTTACTGAAGACTTAAGATCAGATTATACACCTATTCGAGATGTACATATGAGTGAAGTCATTAAGAATATTAAAAAAGCATCGAAACCAGAAGGCAATTTCAAAGAACCCGTTGACCTTGTGGAATTACAGAATAACACATATTTTAAAGAAGTAATGTCGCAGGCTCTAGACTATTATTGGTGGATGAATAGACAGTATAAAAAGGGTATTGCAGAAATTAAAGCGGTACAACAGCAAATTAGAACTGAATTAAACCACAGAGAAAGCTAACGAAACCTATTACGTCTATAGCTGGCAGTCTTAGCAAGCCCGCGAAGGTAACCCTGCCGCCAGCTGCGGCGCATAGCGAAACGTTCTCCTAAAAGGCACTTCACCCTCCCGATAATTATCAAGACCCACATTTAGGCGCTTTGAAACGGAAGCACTAAAGGAAGGTGATGATCTTGTACCATGAAAGCCTCGCTCGCACAGACATCTGCGTCCGTTCGGAGAATCACACCGCAGGTGGACAGGAACCATGCAGAAGCGCCGCTTCAACTTTTCTCATATCCTGATCGCTTCGAAGAACCGGCGGCTCCCGGATAGCCTTCGGAATCGTGCCAGCGGTTGTGTGTAATTAAAAAAACCAAAAAGTATACATGATATGAAATTGTGTATAAGACTATAGAGCAGCATTGTATCGACCTTTGTTTTATTCCTATAAACAAAATAAATAAGCAATAATGAATACAACTCAATTTGGTAAGCAAGGTTGGACACCTGATAGAATTAAGAATTTAGACGACAAAACTTTCGTCATTACGGGCGCAAATACTGGTGCCGGTTTTGAAGCCAGCAGAATATTGTTGAGCAAGGGGGCTGAGGTGGTGATGCTGAACCGCAATCAACAAAAATCGAACAAAGCAATTGCCGACCTGAAAGCAGAATTTGGCGCTAGTGCGAAGGTTTCATTCATTAAAATGGATTTGTCAGAATTGGCATCGGTACGCAATGCTGCAACAAAAGTTAATGAAAGCGTTCCCAAAATTGATGCACTGATGTGCAATGCTGCCATAGCACAGGTGCCCAACCAAACATTCACATCAGATGGCTTTGAAAGTCAATTAGGTGTAAATCACTACGGTCATTTTCTATTGTGCGGATTGCTCTACGAGAAGGTGGACCAGTCGAACGGACGCATAATAGTGGTCGGTAGTGAAGGTTATAAAATGGGCATCAAAACTATTCAGTTTGATGACATGAACTGGGATAAAAACTAGAACCCTATGAATACCTATTGTCACAGTAAATTGGCCCAGATAATGTTTGCCTACGAATTGCAAGACAGAATTAAAGCAGCCAACAAAAATGTAAAAGTGTATGTATGTCATCCAGGTTCTTCTGCTACTTCGCTGATTAAAAATAGTGGTGGTTTAAAGGACAGGATCATTTTCGGATTGATGGCGATGACGCCACTGGTTCAATCGGCCGAAAAAGGCGCTTATCCCGAAGTGATGTGTGCTACAGAAGCGGAGGAAAACTTAAATCAGAAAGCATATTATGGTCCGACAGGAAGAATGCAATGGACAGGGCCTGTTGGCGAATGTAAATTAGAGCCACATGCTCAGGACATGACTGTTGCCAATAAATTGTGGACTGTATCAGAAAAGGAAACTATTTTTAAATGGAACTTTTAAATTAGCTAAATGCAGCACTTTAAAACATTATCGGCATACATAGATTACCTGGAACTTCCGCGCCCGGAACATCCTATGTTGAGTGTATTTTCTGCCTCAGGCGATGGTTTCTTGCCGTGCCCGAAAGAGAGTTCGCCACCCATTACCAACGATTGCTATTCCATTAGCTTGAAAAAGATTGTGAAAGGCGATTTAAACTACGGACGGACACAATATGATTTTACCAATGGCGCATTGATATTCATCGCACCAAGACAAGTGCTGCAATGGGATGACAGCGTGGTATATGACCAAAAAGGCTTCTCAATCAACTTCCATAAAGATTTCCTGAAAGGGACAGAATTAGCGCATCAGATAAAGAAATACGGTTTCTTTTCGTATTCGGCCAATGAAGCCCTGCATCTTTCACCCAAAGAAGAAAAGCAGATCGAATCTATTGTAGAGAATATTGAAATTGAATACCAGAACAATCAGGATGAATTCAGCAAAGACATCATCATTTCGCAACTAAGCACGCTTTTAAAATATGCCAACCGCTTTTACGAAAGGCAGTTCTTAAACCGAAAGGAATTGTCGAATGATTTGCTGGAGCAGTTTAATCAGCAATTATCAGCATATTTTGATTCGGGGCAATTGCAGGAAAAAGGAATTCCAAGCATAGAGCAAATTGCGGACAAACTATCGGTTTCGCAACGTTACCTCAGCGATACACTCAAAAAAGAGACTGGAAAAACTTCAACCGAACATTTGCAATTGTACCTGATTGATGAAGCCAAGAATATTCTGTTAAACCCCAATAAAACAATCTCTGAAGTCGCCTATGAACTGGGCTTTGAATACCCACCCTATTTTTCACGGCTATTTAAAAAGAAAGAAGGCATCAGCCCAACGGAATACAGAGAAAAATATAAAATGAATTAAACCATGGAAATATTAAAATTAGCCACCGAGTGGGCCAAAGCTGAAGTTTTCTCGACACGTTTCTTTATGTTCTTTGCGATTTTATTTTTAATAGCAAGCATAGGGTTTTGGCAGCTTGGTAAAACCGAAATGGCAAAAGCATATATAATTCCCACCCTGGTAGCAGGTGTTTTACTAATGATAATAGGGCTTGGATTATTTTTTACTAATAAATCAAGAATAACAGAATTTGAAACTGCCTACAATAGTGATGCTTCTGCTTTTGTAGAATCAGAAATAGCGCGTGCCGAAAGTACTTTAAAGGAATACAAAACCATTGTTTTTACAGCCATTCCGCTAATTATCGCAGCCTGTGCCCTTGTCATTATATTCATCAATGCACCTATTTGGCGGGCAAGTATGATTACAACTATTGCAATGATGGTAGTTATTTTGATGGTTGACGGTACGGCCAATGCCAGAATTGACAATTATTATAAAC
>JABDKZ010000045.1 GCA_013001935.1 Maribacter sp. | reverse complement strand
AAAATAATTTGTGACCTAACTTCTGATGGTGTAGCACCTAATGCCCTTCGAACGCCCAATTCTTTTGTTCGCTCCTTTACAGAAATCAAAAGGATATTTCCAATGCCTATGACACCTGCTAGAATAGTTGCTATTCCAACAACCAATGACAAGAAAGTCATGCCTTTCGAGAAACCCATAATTCTATTGAATATCTCACCAAGGTTAAAGGAACCGAATGCCCTTTCATCTTTGGGATCCACTCTATGAATTCCTTTAAGAACCGTTTTTACATCTTCTTCTGCCTGGACTACATCGGCATCGTCAAAAGCCGCTATAGTTAACCAACCTACATTGTCGCCCGAATTATAAAGCTTTCTATAGGTTGTAAAAGGAATATATATGTCACTATCGCTTTCAAAACCTCCGCCAGGGGTAAACTTATGTACACCCACTACTTGGAAATAAATATTGTCAATTCTAATATACCCTCCGATAGGGTCTTCATCTTTTTCGAACAACTCTTTTTGTGTTCGCTCACCTATTACACAAACCTTTCGGGTTTGATCAATATCCTCATCGTTAATGAACCTGCCGCCATCATAAATTTTCTTTGTTGCAATTTGGGTAAATACCGGATAATCGCCATAAACCGCATAATTACCTGATTTCTGACCTCGAACGATAAGACCGGGTGCATCTCCAAAGACACCGCGTACATTTCGTGGTGCTATATTCTGTATTTCCGGGACTCTATTCTTGATTACACTGACATCACCTAACTTAAGTTGCAATTGCCTTCCTGTTTTAAATCCGGAATAAGGCATACTCGTACTCTGTGCCCAAACGAACATACTGTTCATGGCCACCGTTTCGAATTGTTTTTCAAAACCGTTGTCCAATCCTTTTGCTGCACCAGAAAGAGCTATATAGATAAAAATTCCCCATAGTACCCCAATTACGGTAATTATGGTTCTGGTTTTATTTTTACCAATAGAACCAAAAATCTCTTGCCAAGTATTTTTATCAAATAAAAAGTTCATACTATTCGTCTCTTAGTGCTACAATTGGTTTTATACGTGCTGCTCTTCTTGCGGGTATATAGCCTGCTATACCGCCAAAGATTATCAGAATTATGGTCGCAAAAATTGCTGTTCCCAGATTTATACTCGGATTGGTGATAAAAAAGTCTTTTAATTTCTCTCCGAGTGAACTTAAAACCCCAATACCAATCAACATTCCCACAAATCCAGAAATGGTTGTTATGAAAATCGATTCCAATAAAATAGTTCCTATAACCGATCTGGGCGTTGCACCCAAAGCTTTGCGTATTCCTAACTCCTTTGTACGTTCCTTGACGACAAAGACCATTATATTACTGATACCTATAATTCCTGCGACAATGGTTCCAAAGGCAACAAAAGCAACTATGAGTTGCAATACTCTTGCAAATTGCTGGTTTTGTTTAAGTTGGTCTGCAACGTTTCGTATAAAAATGCCATTTTGATCCTGCGGGCTTATATACTTCTTCTCCCTTAAAAATTTATCCAAGCTTTTCTCAAAAGCCATAGCGCCGGCATAACCAATTTCAGGTTTGAAAGCCACAATAATCTGATCTAATTTATCGGTATTTTTTTCAATTAACTGTCGCGTTGTATACGGCATATAAATGTAGCGTTCCTCCCTGTCCCCGCCATCATCTTGAAAAACCCCAATGACCTTAAATGCACTTCCCGCAACATCTATATATTCGCCAATGGAATTTGAGCCGCCAAATAGGTCTTCCTCAACAAGCCTTCCTATTACAACATATTTTGTCTTGTTTTTAATATCCTCTTTGTTCAAATACCTGCCTTTCATCATTATGGTTTTCTCAGCATATTGATGTGCAGGGCCCACTGCCCTAGTCGTATAATTATTTGATTCTTCTTTATATTTCACTAATCCACCTCTAGAAATCCTAGGCGTGGAATATTCCAAAAAGAGGGCAAAATTTTTATTTATATCACTTAGATCATCATTCTCAAACTCAATTCGCCTATTGGATTTATAACCCTTATATGGCATTGTGGTGCGCCCAGCGAAAAGGTAAAACACATTGGTCGCATCATCCCCAAAAAAATCGTCAAAAGTATTTATGAGTCCGTTTCCAAAACCAAAAAGAACAACAAATATCAGTATCCCTAAGGACACGGTAAATCCGGACAAAAATGTCCTAAGTTTGTTCTTTCTTAGGGTGTCAAAAATTTCCCGCCAAGTATCCCTACTAAACATATGCTGAGGCTCTAACTTGTTTTACTTTCTCATCTTTAACAATAACACCATCCCTTAAATGCACGATCCGCTTGCACATGTGTGCAATATCATCTTCATGGGTAACAACAAGTATCGTATTCCCTTGATCGTTTATTTTCTGAATTAGATCCATAACTTCATAAGAAGTTGTACTATCCAGAGCACCAGTTAATTCATCCGCCAATAATACTTTAGGTTCGCCCACCATCGCCCTTGCGACAGCCACACGTTGTTTTTGCCCTCCGGAAAGTTCACTAGGTAAATGGTGCGACCATTCCTTAAGACCAACTTGTTCTAAATACTTCAATGATTTTTCTTGTCGTTGTTTGCGACCCATACGCTGATAATATAGCGGTAAGGCTACATTTTCCAATGCCGTCTTGTAGTTTATAAGATTAAACGATTGAAAAATAAACCCTAAAAATTTATTGCGATAGTTTGCCGCTTTGGTCTCATTCAGATTCTTGATGGGTACCCCGTCTAAAGTATATTCGCCTGAATCGGCTTCATCTAACATTCCAAGAATATTTAATAAGGTAGACTTTCCAGAACCTGAAGAACCCATGATGGCAACCAGCTCACCATCTTTGACGCTGAAATTGATGCCTTTCAAAACATGGAGGGAATTGCTTCCCATTTTATAGGATTTGTGAAGATCTTTAATTTCAATCATGTTGGTTGTATTTGTTTTAGATGAATCTAAGTAATGAAACGATAATAAGACACCTAAGATGTTAAAATGTTACAAGATTTGCTCCAAATTTTATGTTAAAAAAATTAATTGGTGAATTCATCGGGTTTTACCTCGTTCCAGACCTTGATCTTATCCTCTTGGGAGACACCTGATTTTATTTCAACAAAAATACCATCGCTTATCCCCAATTCAACATCTTTGCGCTCAAATTGCTGATCCCCTTTTTCAATTTCCACAAAAGGCAATTTCGTTTTATCGTCAAATTGCACAAGTGCCTCTTTGACCGCCAAAACACTATCGGCCCGTCCTAAAATAATGGAGGCATTCGCACTCAGACCTGCCCTGATGAATACCGTATCCTGTTTTTTCAAGGTTCCCTTGATTTCAAATTGAATTGCCCCGTTTTCTTCTTTGCCTTTTGGAGCTATATAATCTAAAACAGCATTAAAAGTCTTATTTTCTATTGCTCCGACAGTTATCTCCAAGGGAAGGTCTTCTGATATTTTACCTACTTCAGATTCATCTACCTTACCTTCGAAAATCATCTTTTCAATATCGGCAATGGCGGCAATGGTGGTTCCTTCATTAAAGTTATTGCTCTCTATAACTTGATTACCGACTTCTACAGGCACATCTAAGACCATACCACTCACAGTTGCTCGTATCATGGTATTGGCGGCATTGCCAAAACCTCTTGTGGTTCCTGTTTTCACAATATCGTACCGCTTATTGGCAGCTACATAAGCCTGTTGTGCCTGATCAAAACTTACTTGTGCCCTTTCCAAATCAACTTTTGAAACAACGCCTTTGTCAAAAAGGGTTTTTTGGCGATCAATATTCCGTTTTTGGTCCTCAAGTGCAATGCGTGCCTCATCTATATTGTTCCTGGAGTCGTTCAATGCATTCAGGTTAGGCACAACCTTGATTTTTGCCAATAGGTCACCTGATTTCACATAATCACCCCCTTCTACAAAAATCTCTTCTATTACCCCTGAAATATTTGGTTTTATGAGCACCTCTTCTAGTGGAAGAATGCTGCCCGTTGCCACTGTTTTCTTTATTATATTTTGCTTGCTGGGCAACTCGGTTTCATATACAATTGGGTCTTCTGCGTTCTTCTGATACAGATAGTACATTGAGCCTCCAAAGGCTATCACTAGTATTAAAAGTGTAATTATGGTTACTGACTTTTTCATATCCTTATTCTATTAATAATTGATTGCTGTTTTTTATTCTATTCTGTTCTTAATGCATCGATGGGCCTTACTTTGATTGCGCTTTGAGCAGGTATGAAACCGGCCAATAAGCCTGAAATTATCAAAATGACCAGTGCAGCCAACACCACGCCTAGACTAACGCTAGGACTCAAAAACATATCTACAGGACCATTGGCATCTAACAAGGCGTTAACACCATAGATAAACAAGGCCCCAAATGTAATACCTACCATGCCCGAAATAATGGTCAAGAATATTGATTCCATTAAAATCTGTGTTTTTATTGACCATGGGTCTTCCCCCAAAGCACGACGAATACCTATTTCCTTAGTACGCTCCTTTACCACTATCAACATAATATTACTCACTCCGATAACTCCAGATAACAGCACCAATATCCCCACGAAATATGCTATAAAACTCATAGCCCCAAAAAGGCTCTCTACCCTATTAAATTGTTCATATAAATCAAAATAGCCAACAGCACGTTTATCATCGGGATGAATTTTCCTATTCTCTTTTACTATCGAGACTATTCTTTCCTTCAAGGAGGTAATAGAATTACCATCTTGGGCTGTTATTGCCATCCAACCTACATTATCAGCCCTATTGAATGCCTGTGAAAAAGTTGTAAACGGTACAAATATCTGTTTTTGACCCTCTTCGCCATCGCCATCATTACTTTTCTTTTTATAGGTGCCGATGACCATAAAATTTACACCTTGAATTTTAATATAAGTACCTATTACCTCTTCCCCTTTTTCATACAAACTGGCCTTAACTCCTTCACCGATGATAGCAATTTTTCTTTTTTCATTGATATCCGAATGATTAATAAAGCGACCCGATGTTATAGTCATTGGATCCTGATTTATTATCTCAGGATAATCCCCATAAACATTAAAAGCTCCTGTATGAATACCCCTTGTTACGTTATTTGCACCCTGAAATCCTCCCAATTGGTTTCTTGGAGATATAAAACGAAGATTAGGAACATTTTCCTTAATTGCCTGGACATCTTCCAATTTGAAATTATAACGACGACCTTTGGGCAAACCCATATATTCTTTGGTAGTGTTTCTGGACCACATGAACATGGTATTGGTAGCAATATCCCCAAAATCGGCCATAACGCCATTTTGAAAACCCTTACCTGCAGCTAAAAGAATAATAAGAATCAATATGCCCCAAAAAACACCAAACGAAGTAAGAATGGTCCTGAACCAATTACTGGTCAGCACTTCTAAAATTTCTTTCCAACGATCTCTATTGAACATTTTATTTGTTTGATATTATTCGTCTTTTAAAGCGTCTATGACATGAATATTAGCCGCACGCCATGCGGGAAAAAATCCTGCTACTGCCCCAGCAAAAATCAGTACGAAGACCGTCGATATGGCCACGTTGAAGTTCACTGAAGGATTCAGGATATAATCTACTTCAATGTAGGGCCCAAAAATCTCTAATAAGCCCATACTGAAAATTAGACCAGCAAAACCCGAAATTGCCGTAATAAAAATAGACTCGTGTAAAATCATCCCCACAATAGACCAAGGTTTAGCCCCCAAGGCCTTACGTATTCCGATTTCGCGTGTTCGTTCCTTCACTACGATCAACATAATATTACTTACACCAACTACTCCTGCAATGATGGTACATATACCAACAAACCAGAAAAATAATTTAATACCATTCGTTAGTGTAAAAAAACGCTTGACCTCCTCAAGAGTATTGAACACATTAACTGCACTTGGGTCATCAGGAGCTACAGTATGCGCATCCTGCAAATAGCGCTTCATATCATTTGAAAACTTTACCGATTCTGCAACCGCTTGATCAAAATCTTCAACGGGTTTTAGGGTATAATATAGATTATTGATACGATCAGACCCGTTAAAAACACGCTGGGCAGTTGACAGTGGAATAAAGATGCGTTCTTCCTCGCGTTCACCTCCCATATCGCCATAAACACCGATAACTTTGAATTTAATTCCTGAAATATCCAAATACTCGCCGAGCGGATCCTGCCCATTTTTAAAAATTTCCCTTTTAATGGTGTTACTGATTATTGCAACTTTGGAGACGTTCTTGTAATCCTCATAATTAATATACCTCCCTTGAGAAATGTATTGGTTTTCGACAAATTGAAAACCTGCATTCACCCCTTGAACGCTATACCCTACAGATTCTTTTTTGTAATTAACAAGGGCATTGCGAATACGATAATTGGCAGATTTATCCTTAATTTCTTCTGAAAACCTGGATTCTATATAATCAAAGTTCTCATTCCTCATTTGTATGGGACGACCTGGGTTAAGACCTTTGTGCTCTTTGGTGGTTACCTGAGTCCATACTACAACCCTATTTGAAGCATCTTCTTCAAACTCATGGGCAATGCCATTTTGCATCCCCTGACCAAATCCCAATAAAATTACGAGTATAAATATTCCGGAAGCGACCGATAGCCCAGTCAGAAACGTCCGTAGTTTATTTTTACGGATAGTGTCAAAAATCTCTTGCCATCTCTCGATGTCTAACATTGGGTTGGTTTTGATTGATGAATACAATACATGTTATTGTATTACAATAAGACTACAGCGCCATGCTTTTGTTACAGTAAAACCGCTAAATAATTGTTAAATATACCTTGAACCTTATGCTTTCATTTTTTTATAAATGAAAAAAAACAATGCTGCAACGAGAATATATGGGATCGCCATTAAATAAACGATACCGTTGTTTATTCCTTCAGCAGAAGACACGTTACCTTCACTTTCTAAAACCGCCCTACACATTGCGCATTGCGCTTCTAAAAGCTGTGGAGCAAAAAGAAAGAAAACAAAAAGAAAGATGAAGTGTTTATAGTTCATTTAATTTATATAATATGGCGAGATCATAACATAAACAACCACTCCAGATACAGCCACATATAACCAAATCGGAAATGTATATTTGGCCAATGCCCTATGTTCATCATATTTTTTTAAATATGCCCGGGCATAGGTCCTAAGCACTAATGGAATAACCCCTATAGATAAAATGATATGCGTTATCAATATAAAATAATACACGTATTTAATTACCCCTTCCCCACCAAATGTGGTTGAATCAGAAGTCATATGGTAGGCAACATACATCATTAAAAATAAAAGCGAAAGCGCGATACACAAAGTCATTAGTCTTTGATGTAGGTCTCGTTTGCCATTTTTTATTGCCCATACGGCGGCAATCAAAACAAAGGCCGTGAGGCCATTTACAGAGGCATAAATAGGGGGTAAAAAAGATAGTGGTTCAACATTCGGGATTTTAACTCCGAACAATGCAGCAACGACAACAGGCACGAGTATGGAGATTACTGCGATTATCCTATTGAACTTTTTTTCTTTCTGTGCTACGGAATCCATGCCTTATTACTCTTTTAAAAGTTTGTAGATGTCTTCCTTTAAAATGGAAATCTGTTCTTTTTCACCTTCACTATTCTCGCCATCATCTTCGGTAATGGTACCTCGGTAATATATTATGGGATTGCCAAATTCGTCGACCCTTGACCGCAAAAACCCATTTTTATCGATCAGAGCGAACAGACCGGCATGTTCAAAACCACCTGGGGCATTAGGCATTTCGGAAACGAAAATATTAAAACCGGTATTCGCCAAGTCATAAATGGCTTCTTGGTTTCCTGTCATCAAATGCCAATCCATATTCGTGATGCCATGCTTTTCCGCATACGCCTTTAGTACCATTGGCGTATCATATTCCGGGGTTATTGTAAATGATGCCACACCAAAGTCATTGGAAGTCTTGAATTCTTCTTGTAGATCGACAAGGTTTTTGGTCATTATTGGGCAAATAGATGGGCAGGAGGTAAAGAAGAACTCTACGATATACACCTTACCGAGATAATCTTTATCGGTGATCAACAAGCTGTCTTGGTTTATAAATTCAAAAGAAGGTACTCGACGTTTCTTTCCGTTTAAGAAAATATAGGCCAACTCAGCACTATTATCTTTGAGGTTCATTCTATCATTCTCGACTACTGTTCCCGTTTGCAGTCGCTCAACAATCCTGGGGATAAAAATTATTCCAAATACCAAGATTACCAGTGAAACCCATACGTAGGTGTATTTCTTCATTAATTTTTCCTGTTAGCATTATTTTTTTTCAAGGCCAATCGGTACTCCGCTAAAATGATTTTCACGTCATCCTCCATCTTATTGTTCAATTCGGCAACTGATGTGGCCTTAAAGCCAAACATGGTACCTTCGTCCTCATCATTTGTCCTACCCCGCAAATTTCTATCCTTATCTATTATAAATACGTAAGGTGTGGCCAAATTATTATCAAGCGATAAATCTGTTTTCAAGCCATCGAAAAAATATTTGATCTGCTCTTCATTGCCATAGGCAAAATTCCATTTTACATTATCCGCTAAATTGCCCAGTTCTGTCTTAAGTTCAGCTACCTTTTCCTCACTGCCATTGGGCACCAGCATCACAAATTGAAAATCATTGAATTCGTAAAACCGCTTATAGATTTTCTGGTTTAAATTGAATGCTATGCCTTTTTGGTTATCCAAATCATGGCCTAAAAATCCCAATATGGTTATTTTATCCTTTAGCACAACACGATCATCTATTGAAGAAATATCTTGAATATTCTCGGTTAGGGTTGGAAGCTTCCCAAAGTTATTTACACCCGAAGCAAAGAACAAATAAACCACTATGGGTAGTATAAAAAGTACGGCTAAAACAAATTTATTTTTCATAGAAGTACGAACTCGCTGCTAATCGAATCGCTATTTCGAATTAATGGTTTCTTAATTAACAAAAGTAAAAAAGACGGCTTAAAGACCGTCTTTTATTCTGTTAATATATAGCTATAATTAGAAGTTCCAAGTAACAAAACCATCCTTGAAAACACTATAGATATAATTCGCTTCAACCAATAGGATAAAGACCAAGTAAAGTACAAGAAAAATCGGTGTCCAAACAATGGTCCTCCGCAAAGAACTCTTTTCATCCCTAAGGTGCATAAAATCCCAGGCAATGTAATAAGCCTTTACCAAGGTCAGAATTATGAATATCCAATTCAATAGTTTCATTCCTAAAAATGATGTATCTATAAGGGCTTCAGGTTTTGTAATCCCTAAGGCAACTTCAATTGCCGTTACAATGGTCAAAAAGACAAGAACACCCCATATTTTTTGGGTGTTGGACTTGAATTTTAAAAGTCCCCTGAAAATTTCCAACTTGTGTGCGTCTGCCATGCTAAATAATATTTAAATAATCTTCCGCTTTTGCAGAAGTAAATAATCGTTTATACCAAATAAAAGAACGTAAATACAAAAACCCATACCAAATCTACAAAGTGCCAATAGAGCCCAACCTTCTCGACCATTTCGTAATGGCCCCTTTTCTCGTAGGTTCCGAGGGCTACATTAAAGAAAATGATCAGATTAATCATTACACCAGAAAAAACGTGAAATCCATGAAATCCTGTAATGAAAAAGAAGAAATCTGCAAACAATCTACTCCCGTATTCATTTTGAATAAGGTTAGCTCCTTCTACAACCTGAGACGCATTCTGAAGCTTCGTCATAGCCTCCTCTCTTGATAGCACAACCTTCTCACCCTCTGCATTAATAGTTTCTGTTCTAACAAGAATATTTGAATTATCCTTAAACCCTTCTAAAACCTCATTTAAGGAATAACTTGGCTGATACCCTTCATCATAGAACCAGAGTCCATTTTTTCTTTCGTGCATTACCCTTTCGCCGGGAAGCGTTTTGGCAAAATCAGCCAAAGCTGCCCTTTCACCCGTATCAGCTTTTACAAATTGTAAAATTCTACCACCTCTTGTTTCTACTGCACCATAATCCCCTTTTATGAAGGTAGCCCATTCCCAAGCCTGTGATCCCACGAATATTGCACCTCCAATAATAGTGAGGAACATATACCAAATAACGCTGTTCTTTTTCATTCTATGCCCCGCATCTACAGCTAGCACCATAGTTACTGAGGACATAATTAGAATGAAGGTCATGAATGCTACATAAATCATGGGGTAGTTGCCATGAAAGAAAGGCACGTGGGTAAAAACCTCATCAGCAATAGGCCAGGTCTCAATAAACTTAAATCTTGAAAAACCATAAGCTGCCAAAAATCCTGAAAATGTCAATGCATCTGAAACCAGGAAAAACCACATCATTAATTTGCCATAGCTTGCACCTAGGGGACGGTTACCACCACCCCAAACGTTTTCTTCCGCACCCGTTGTTACCGTAGAATCCATAAATTAATTATCGAATGATTAGAATTTTCACAAATTTACATTTTTTTAGAGGATACAAAAGTCAATCGCCGAGAAATCAAAAAAAAATTGAAATTTTATCCGACCAACACCATGAACAATATGAGGTATACCCACAATAGGTCTAAAAAATGCCAGAAAGTAGCTCCTAGTGATAACCCTAGATATTCCGCTGCCGAGTATTTACCCCTGAACTGATTGTACATTACGACCAACAATGAAATTATACCTGCAACCACGTGTACGATATGTACGGCTGCAATAAGAAAAATGTAGGACATTTTAATACTGCTCGTCGGTCCGGTAAAATAATACCCTTGGGCAACTAATTGTGAAAAACCATTGAATTGCAAACCAATAAATGTGATGCCCAAACCTAGCGTTATCAGCAACCAATATGTAGTTGATTTTTTTGCATCTTTTCGTATGGCCTTTTTTGCCAAAATATAGGTAATACTACTTAAGATAATAATTGCCGTGCTTATGTAAAAAGAAGATGGCAACTCAATATCCCTTAACCAATCTTCCCTTTTACTACTTACGATGTAAGCGCTGGTCCAACCTGCAAAGGCCATTAGCAGACTTACAATGCCGAACCAAAGCATCATTTTTTTTGATCTGTCATTCTTCTCTTTCTGAGTTCCTTGAGTTAAGTCCATTTGTTTTTATATGAATTTATCCAGCACATATACGATTTGAACCAGGGTTATATAGCTCACACTGGCCAGCATTAATTTTCTTGCTGAAACATTGTCCCTTTTTTCAAATAATTTGAAAGCAAAAAACAACATTACGGCTCCCATTAGAAACACAATCACTGCGGCAGGAATTGATAGCTGCAATCGTCCCGTTATGCCAAATGCCGGCACCACTGAAATGACCATCATCCAAATGGTATACATTATTATTTGAAGTGCCGTTCCCTTATCTTTTTTTCCTGTGGGAAGCATTTTGAATCCCCCTTTTTTATAATCCTCATCCAACATCCAGGCTAAGGCCCAAAAATGTGGGAATTGCCAAAAAAACTGAATCATGAACAAAGTGCCCGGTTCAATACCGAATTCATTTGTTGCAGCTACCCACCCTAACATAAACGGAATCGCCCCAGGTAATGCACCAACAAAGACCGAAAGTGGCGTAATGGTTTTCAAGGGGGTATAAACACTAGTGTAAAGAAAAATAGAAATTGCGCCGAACATGGCCGTTTTAGGATTTAAAAAGTACAAAGAAACCAACCCCAGAATGGTCATTATTATAGCAATTGTGAACGCCGAATTTACTGACATCCTACCCGAGGGTATTGGGCTGTTGTTTGTGCGATTCATTAACGCATCCAAGTCTTTTTCGATTATTTGATTAAACACATTCGAAGCACCCACCATGCAATACCCACCGAATGCAAGGAGTAATAGCGAAACAAAACTTATTTCAAATGCTCCGAGCAGATAACCTGCTATTGAAGAAAAAACGACACTGATTGCAAGCCGAGCTTTTGTAATCTCCTTAAAATCAGCAATCATCAGGGGCCATGATGTATTCTTTGCCGGTTCTATTGCAGTCTTCATTATCATTTTTTATGAAAACGCAAATATAGTCGCAGAATGCTATCTGTGCAACGAATTACCAAGGTTTATCATATCTTTGAGAGAATACATCCATTACCAATTAAACACTTAATTATGAAGATAATAAAACACTACGCACCTGTATTCCTCAGCCTTTTCTTTGTCACATTGACCATGGCTCAGGAAAAAGAAGTCACTATAAAGATCGACACCTTATCAAAAGATGTTTTTATGTTAACCGGTCAGGGAGGCAATATCGGAATCTATACCGGCCAGGATAATGTCTTTATGATTGATGATCAGTTTGAACGTTTAAGTGATAAAATTAAAATGGCTATTGGCCAACTTACCGACCAACCCATTTCATTTCTATTTAATACGCATATGCATGGGGACCATACCGGGGGTAATGCAAAATTCAATTCAAGAGCGACTACTGTAGTGGCCCATGATAATGTTAGAAAAAGTTTGGTTAACAGATTGGCCAAGGACCAAAAGTTGGATAAAAAGATACTTCCGGAGGTCTCTTTCTCAGATGATATTACCTTTTATGATGGCGATGAGACCATCATGGCATTTCATGTGCATAACGCCCATACCGATGGAGATGCCATAGTCTATTTTCTAAATAACAATGTATTGCATATGGGCGACACCTATTTCTCAGGTCGGTACCCCTATATAGATCTAAAAAATGGTGGTAGTGTCAACGGATATATCGAGGCTCAGAGGAAAGCGCTTCTGCTTATCAATAATGAAACCAAAATAATACCTGGTCATGGCAGACCCTCGAACAAGGCCGAACTGGAGGTTTACGTTGAAATACTTGAGGTAATAAGGGCGAAGGTCCTTAAAGAGATTAACGCTGGTAAAACCTTGGATGAAGTAAAAAACAATTCCGATCTATTATCGGCTTATGATAGTACTCATGGTAATGGATTTATTAATCCTGAAAGGGTCAGAGAGATTTTTTATACGAGTCTAAAAAAAGATTAAAACGAAAAAATCCCGGACCTAGGCCCGGGATTTCCCTTAATACTGATATTGTTAGGTGTATTACTGTAGCTTAAAGGTAATAGGAATACTGAAAGGAACCCTCACAGCTCTACCCCTTTGTTTACCTGGCGTCATTCTAGGAAGCTTTCCAATGATTCGAGCTGCTTCCTTTTCCAGATTCTTATCCGGACCACGCATTCTAACACCACCTATACTTCCATCTTTTTGGATAACGAACATTACATTCACCCTACCTTGAACACCCATTTCCTGGGCAATTTCTGGATAACGGAAATTTTTCGCAATGTGCTTTTGCATTTTTGATTGGAAACAATCACGCATTGCTTTTGCACCCTTTCCTTTTTCTCCTTCACAACCAGGAAAAATTGGTACATCTTCAATCACGGCGAACGGTACATCTATATCTTCATCTATCTCTTCTACCTCAACATCCTCTACTTCAATAACTTCTTCTTCTTGACTGGTTTCCGTAGACTCGATAACAGTTTCTTCCACCTCTTCTTCATCCTCAACCACTTCGATAATCTCAGGAGCAGCTGGTGGTGGTGGCGGTGGTGGTGTTTTAATCTGTTCTGTCATCGGAACTTCTTCGTCAAGCATGTCCTCAACATTCATGGAAACATCATATTCATTGGTTTTATCATACGTTTTCCATTCCAAACCACGCCATACCAAAAACATAACAACAGCAAGACCTATAACAAAATAAGTGCCACTATTTCTTCTTAAATCCGCTTTTGGGTTCTTTTTAAGTTCCATATTTAAATTTTTTAATGTTCGCTAATTTAACTAAATAATTAATAAAAAAACAAGTAATACTTTATTTTAACCCTCTTAACCTTTGAAATTGGGTGAAAATAGCAATTATACCGACAATTACGCCCAAGCCATTCGCCAAGGCGTCAAATACATCACCTGACCTATAAACCGTATGTATCTCTTGTATAACCTCAATAATTATACCAAAAAATATAAGCGATAATGCTAATATTTTTAAAGATTTGATACGTTTTGGTCCTTCTCCACTGATTTCGTTAAGAAACAAAGACCCTAAGACGGCAGCCACAAAATAGAATGTAAAATGGACAACCTTATCCGCATAAGGGATATTGAAATTACTTATTTCGCTATCCTTAAAAGAATACAAGCTAGAAAATGTGACAAACACCATCCAGCCTAAAAATGCAATTGCGTACCAATGCTTTTTACGCACCAATCAACGCTTTGTAGTCCGTATCACTAAGTAAATCTGGAATTTCCGAAGTATCGCTTATTTTTAATTTAACCATCCAACCCTCGCCATAAGGGTCTGCGTTCACTTTTTCGGGCTCGTCTTCCAAAGCTTCATTGAATTCGATAATCTCTCCACTTAATGGTAAAAATAGGTCCGAAACGGTCTTTACTGCTTCCACAGAACCAAAAACCTCGTCTTTGGCCAGGGTTTCATCCAAGGTTTCTACTTCTACATATACGATATCCCCTAATTCACCCTGAGCAAAATCTGTAATCCCTACAGTTGCGATATCCTCTTCAACTTTTACCCATTCATGGTCTTTGGTGTAAAGTAAGTCTGATGGTATATTCATTATTATTTTGTTTTGTTAGCGAAACAAATGTAAATTATTTGAAGAAAGTATTCAAGAAAAAGGAAAGTAATAGCTTCTATTCGCAATTTTCATAAGTGCCCCACCCACAATCGTTGTCACAGAGAACGTGTCTTGTGTTGCTAATTGGGGTAGCGTTAAACAACACCATTTAATTACCAAAATTATACGTTAGCGTGAATCCAGAATTAATAGTGGTTTGGGGAAACGCCGTGGAAACAGCAAATTTCGAGAATGAATGATCGTAGTAGAACAAGGCGTTCAAATTTTTACTTAA
>JABDKZ010000038.1 GCA_013001935.1 Maribacter sp. | reverse complement strand
CAGTATACTTTGGACGATGCCATGAAATCAGCTTGGGTTTGGGAACAAAAGATAAGAAACTAATTTTAAGGCATAAAAGTTTAATTGCATGAGAGGATTTATATGTATATTTCCTCTCGTTTTTTTATATATAAATAACCAACCATGAAAAGAGTATTATCCTTTATAGCGCTTATCTCAATATGCTTCGTCAGTGCACAAGACACTTATTTGCATTGCGGTAACATTATCGATGTGGCAACTGGTAAAACCGAATCGGAAAAGACAATCGTTGTTTCGGCCAACAAAATAAAAAGTATTCAGAATGGGTATGTCTTAGGGTCAGCTTCTGATACTACGATTGATTTAAAGGATAAAACAGTTCTGCCGGGTCTTATAGATATGCATGTACACATGGAATCTGAATTCAATCCACAGAGCTACATCAAAAGATTTACCAACAATGAAGCAGATGTTGCTTTTGAATCAACCCTTAATGCAAAAAAAACTTTGATGGCGGGTTTTACTACAGTGCGCGATCTAGGGGGTTCTGGAGTAAACATTTCTCTGCGGAATGCAATTAATAAGGGAATTGTAGCTGGGCCACGTATTTTCACTTCGGGCAAAGCTTTGGCAACAACTGGGGGTCATGCGGATCCCTCGAATGGAATGAAGAAATCCTTGATGGGTGATCCAGGACCTAAAGAAGGAGTTGTGAATTCTCCGGAGGATGCAAAAAAAGCCGTACGTCAGCGTTATAAAAATGGAGCAGATCTAATAAAAATAACAGCTACCGGAGGAGTGATGAGTGTCGCAAAAAGTGGCCATAATCCTCAGTTTACTTTGGACGAGATTAAAGCGGTAACACGTACTGCCAAGAACTATGGTTTTTCTGTCGCCGCCCATGCTCATGGGGATGAAGGAATGAAGTTGGCCATTATCGGTGGGGTGAATACTATAGAACACGGATCATTTATGAGTGAGGAAACCATGGATTTAATGATTAAGCATAACTGTTTCTTGATCCCTACTATTAGCGCTGGCAAACAGGTAGCTGAAAAGGCAAAAGTAGCGGGTTTCTTTCCTCCAGTTGTTGCTCGGAAAGCGTTGGAAATAGGACCAATTCACCAAGCTACAATGGCCAAGGCCTATAAAAAAGGGGTGCCTATGGGTTTTGGAACCGATGCAGGTGTATTTCCCCATGGAACCAATGCAATTGAGTTTGGTTATTTGTTAGAATCTGGCATACCACTGAAAGAATCACTAAAAGCAGCAACAGTAATCAATGCCAATCTCTTGGATATGGCCGATCAGTTGGGGCAGTTGAAAGAAGGTTTTTTAGCCGATATAATTGCGGTAGAGGATAATCCGTTGAACAAGGCCTCTACGCTTGAGAATGTGCTTTTTGTAATGAAAGATGGAGTGGTCTATAAAAATAACTGAACCAAAAGTAGTTGGGGAACGTATATTAAGTTATGAAGATTGATTTCCCAAATAGTACCGCTCTATTATCTAATGCACAGGAAAAACAATTGTATGCCAAATTAGTTGAACAATTAATAAAGGATTTTGGCCTTGCCAATATCCCAATTGATTTGACCCCTGATGTTCTTCCGAGCAGCCTAAAGACCATTCTTCATGAAAAAATCTATTATTTGATATTGGAGAAATTTTCGGAATACTTGAATTTAATGTACGTGATCGATGTTCCCGAAAAGGCATTCAAGCAAATTCAAATGACTGATGTTGTTGAGGTTGCCGAACAGGTTTCTTTCTTGGTCTTAAGAAGGGAACTTCAAAAAGTTTGGTTAAAGGAGAACTATTCGTCTTAAAAGTAGACCCTTACAAAAGGCATCCAAGCATTGGCATAAATGCTCCTAGTATTATCATAAAGAACATCATATCTCATTCCGAAGGTAATATTTTGGGTAACAAATCCCATGCCTAGGAAAAGAGCAGGGGACCAGTAGTTGTCTTCAATATTGGCAAATCCTACATTCGAAATTGTTCGGTTTATTCTAAGTTGTTCCAGCTCTCCTGAAAGTTGTAAAAAAGGAACAGGATTGATCAGCGTTAAAATGCTTCCGCCATAAGCAAAAAACTTATCGTTATTGAACTGGGAATAATTTAAGTTAAGGCTTAGACCTGTAGCGAATTGTTCGTTTACTCTGTAAATGGCACTTGGGGAAATAGAACCGTTGAAACCCCCGTTTGTAAAAGAAAGCCCAATTCCACCCCCATAATATACATGGTTCCAAAAATCACTTTTTGCATTGGGGTTTTGACCCATAGCGGTAAAGCCAATTAAGATTACAAATAGAAAGAGATATTGTTTCATATTCTAATTTTTGGAATTGTGCAAATGCGCGTTGACTTTATACAATAATACATATTAACATACGCTTAGAAAAGGGAATTATTGTATTTTTGGTCAAATTTTGTGGTTAAGATATTGAACCCCTTATGGATAAATATTCCTTTTTAAACACTGCACACACCTCATTTTTTGCAGAATTATACGATAAGTATTTAAAGAATCCGGATAGTGTTGAACCTAGTTGGCGGGCTTTTTTTCAAGGCTTTGATTTTGGGGTTGAGAGCTCTTTGGATGAGCTTGACTTTTCTTCGCGAGAAGAATTAAATGTTGCTGTATTGGGTGAAGGAGGTAAGGTCCCTGAAGAATTACATAAAGAATTTCAGGTCATTAGGTTGATCAACGCTTATCGCAGTCGTGGCCATTTGTTTACAAAAACAAATCCGGTTCGAGAACGAAGAAAGTGTGAACCAACTTTGGATATTGAAAATTTCGATTTGTCTTCCAGTGATTTGGATACGGTTTTCAAAGCGGGCGAGATTATTGGTATTAGCCCAAAACCTTTGCGCGACATACTAGAACATCTACAAAAAATTTATTGCGATGCTATTGGGGTAGAGTATATGTATATTCGAAAACCTGAACTTGTTGAATGGATTCAAAATTGGATAAATGTTAATGCTAATCACCCTGATTTTGATAAGGAACGCAAAAAACATATTCTCAAAAAATTGAATCAAGCAGTCGCCTTCGAAGGGTTTCTTCATACGAAATATGTAGGTCAGAAAAGATTTTCGCTCGAGGGTAATGAATCCTTGATTCCTGCTTTGGATGTTATCGTTGAAAGGGCGGCGGAAATGGGGGTTGAACAGTTTGTTATGGGCATGGCCCATAGAGGACGTTTAAACGTATTGACCAATATTTTCGGTAAATCGGCAAAAGATATTTTTAGTGAGTTTGATGGTAAGGATTATGAGCAGGAAATTTTTGATGGGGATGTGAAGTATCACCTGGGTTGGACCTCGGATAGAAAATCTGATAGTGGAAGCAAAATTAAAATGAATATTGCACCAAATCCGTCCCACCTAGAAACAGTCGGAGCTGTTGTTGAAGGAATTGCCAGAGCAAAACAGGATGCGCATTACAGTAATGATTTCTCGAAGGTCTTGCCTATCGTAGTACACGGTGATGCTGCCATTGCCGGTCAGGGTATTGCCTATGAATTGGTTCAAATGGCAAAACTTGATGGCTACCGGACCAACGGAACCATCCATATGGTCGTAAATAACCAGATAGGTTTCACAACGAATTATTTAGACGCAAGAACTTCAACGTATTGTACCGATGTAGGTAAGGTGACATTGAGCCCGGTTTTACATGTAAATGCCGATGATGTTGAAGCTGTTTGTCATGCGGCCTTGTTTGCACTTGAATATAGAATGCGCTTTAACGCCGATGTTTTTATAGACTTGTTAGGGTATAGAAAGTATGGACATAATGAAGGTGATGAACCTAGATTTACACAACCTAAACTTTACAAGGTAATTGCGAAGCATAAGAACCCAAGGGATATTTATGCAGAAAAGTTATTGGCCGAAGGGGTTGTTGAAGAAGGTTTTGTTAAACAACTAGAGCTTGAATACAAAGCTACTTTGGAAGAGGAACTGGAAGATTCAAGAAAGGAGGATAAGACCATTATTACTCCTTTTATGGCCGATGAATGGAAGGGATTTAAGCCAGTTCGTGAATGGGCGATGTTAGATCCCGTAGATACTAGCTTTGATAGTAACAAATTATCCCATATTGCAAAAGTCATTACAGAGCTACCAGAAGACAAAAAGTTTTTAAGGAAAGTAGTCAAGTTGGTCAATGAGCGAAAGAAAATGTTCTTTGAGTCCAATAGACTGGATTGGGCAATGGGAGAGTTATTGGCCTATGGCACCTTATTGGAAGAAGGTTTTGGTGTTCGTATGACCGGTCAGGATGTTGAAAGAGGAACATTTTCGCATAGACATGCTGTGATGAAGGTTGAGGAAAGTGAAGAAGAGGTAATGTTGTTGAATCATATTTCTGATAAGCAAGGTCAATTCCAGATTTACAATTCCCTACTATCAGAATACGCCGTAGTAGGATTTGATTATGGGTATGCGATGGCTAGCCCAAATACCTTGACCATATGGGAGGCACAATTTGGGGATTTTAGTAATGGGGCCCAAATTATGATTGATCAATACATATCGGCAGCAGAGGACAAATGGAAATTACAAAACGGACTGGTGATGTTGTTGCCCCATGGATATGAAGGGCAGGGTGCTGAGCATTCTTCTGCCCGTATGGAAAGATATCTGCAATTATGTGCGAGAGACAATATGTATATTGCCGATGTGACCACACCTGCTCAAATGTTTCATATTCTGAGAAGACAAATGAAGGTGAATTTTAGGAAACCATTGGTTGTTTTTACCCCAAAAAGTCTATTGCGTCACCCTAAAGCGGTTTCAACAGTAGAGGAGTTTACCTCTGGAAGATTTATTGAGGTGCTCGATGATGCTTCTGCTGATCCGAAAAAAGTAAAAACATTGGTGTTTACTACAGGTAAGTTTTATTATGATTTATTGGATGAAAAGGAGAAAACGAATAGGGATGATGTAGCCTTGGTTCGGATTGAGCAATTATTCCCTTTACCGACCAAGCAAATGAATGCTATACTTGAAAAGTACAGCACGACTGATGATTTAGTTTGGGCCCAAGAAGAACCCCGAAATATGGGAGCTTGGAGCCATATTATGATGCATTATAGTGAAGCCAAGAGGTTCCGTGTGGCTTCAAGAAGATATTATGCCTCCCCAGCGGCCGGTAGTGCGGTGCGCTCAAAAAACAGGCATCAACAAGTTATAGATTATGTCTTTGACCAAAGAAAAGACAACATGACTAGAAAAAAAGAATATCAACAAATTATCAAACGTTTAGAAGAATGATTTTAGAAATGAAAGTCCCTTCGCCGGGCGAATCGATTACAGAAGTTGAAATTGCGGAATGGTTGGTTGAAGATGGTGATTATGTAGAAAAAGACCAAGCAATTGCTGAAGTAGATTCCGATAAGGCAACCTTGGAGCTTCCAGCAGAACAGAGTGGCACAATCACTTTAAAAGCTGAGGTGGGTGATGCTGTTGAGGTAGGCGCTGTTGTTTGTCTAATAGATACATCTGCGGCTAAACCGGAAGGTGTGGCTGCGACAAGTGCGAAAGCTGCTGAGACAAAACCAGCGGAAATTGCTCCAAAGGGCGAGACGAAAAGTGAAGAGACCTACGCAACTGGGACAGCTTCTCCAGCTGCAAAAAAAATATTGGCTGAAAAAAATATTGATGGGGCAGGGATTAAAGGCACAGGCAGGGATGGCAGAATAACCAAGGAAGATGCAGTAAAGGCCGTACCATCAATGGGTACTCCTTTACCTGGTGGTAATCGAGGTGAAACACGTTCAAAACTTTCAATGTTACGAAGAAAAGTGGCTGAACGTCTTGTTGCGGCTAAGAATGAAACCGCTATGTTGACTACTTTCAATGAAGTTGACATGACTCCTATTTTTGCTTTGCGAAAAACTTATAAAGAAGCTTTTAAAGAAAAACACGGGGTAAGCCTTGGGTTTATGTCATTTTTTACAAAAGCGGTTGTAAGGGCTCTTGAACTTTATCCGGCGGTCAATTCTATGATCGATGGTAAGGAAATGATATCTTATGATTTTGCTGATATTAGCATCGCTGTATCTGGACCAAAAGGATTAATGGTACCTGTTATACGGAATGCTGAAAAATTAAGCTTTAGAGGGGTAGAATCAGAGGTGAAACGCTTGGCCATACGCGCACGTGATGGGGAGATAACAGTTGATGAAATGACTGGTGGTACATTTACCATCACCAATGGGGGCGTATTTGGTTCAATGCTGTCTACACCTATAATTAATCCACCACAAAGTGCCATTTTAGGAATGCACAATATTGTTGAAAGACCTATAGCAAAAAATGGCGAAGTAGTAATTGCACCAATTATGTATGTAGCCTTATCCTATGATCATAGGATTATTGATGGTAAGGAGTCGGTCGGATTCTTGGTAGCTGTAAAAGAAGCACTGGAAAGTCCAGAAGATATTTTGATGGACAATGATGTGAAAAAAGCTTTGGAAATGTAATTTCAGTATTGCATTGAAAAAAGGCCCGAAGTTATTTCGGGCCTTTTTGTTTTAAGTAAACATAGCCTTTTTTATAGTCAATTATGGCCTTTGCTTTTTTAAGGACATCGGCGCCTATGATACCATCTACAGGTAGGGCCTCATGGGTGGTAAGGGCTTCGTTCACGTGTGTTAAATCAAATAATACTATTTTTTGTTTTTCTTTGCGCCACTTGCCAATTTGGATGTTGTTTTTAGTTGATATTAAGGTTTCCATATTGGTTGCGCCTGCACCAGCTGCTTTTACCTCAGATTCCTTTGAAATAAGATTGAAGAATTCAATTTTATCCATCCCTATACAAGTGTTCGATGCACCGGTATCTAAAATAAATCGACCAGAAATACCATTGATTTTCGCAATTACCTCAAAATGGTTGGTTGCGGTGAATACCAGAGGTACTCGAATGTAGTTTTTATTCTTTAAAAACTTTTTAAGGCTCAACATCTATTTTTTTGATAAAGATAAGGCTATTTTTGTTCCATAAAATGAAGCAACTAAGGCGTAAAGCAGCTTTAATTTTCAGAGCCTACTTTATCGTTCTTTAGGGAATATATTAAAACTTGAAGATGATCTTGACCGATACACATACCCACTTGTATAGCGAGGCCTTTGATGAGGATAGGGATGAGGAAATCCAAAAAGCCATGGCCCTGGGAGTGAAACGTTTTTTTATTCCTGCAATAGACTCAACCTATACCAAGGCCATGTTAGCATTGGAAAAAGCCTATCCTGAAAATATGTTCTTGATGATGGGTTTACACCCCACCCATGTAAAGAAAAACTTCTTGGAAGAATTACAGCATGTTGAAGAGATGTTGGCCAAAAGAAAATTTTATGCCGTTGGGGAAATAGGTATCGATTTATATTGGGACAAAACATTTTTGAAAGAACAACAAGAAGCTTTTCAATTTCAAATTAGATTGGCTAAAAAATATAAAATGCCCATAGTTATTCATTGTAGGGATTCATTTGACGAAATTTTCGAGATACTTGAACTAGAGAAAGGGCATGGGCTATTCGGTATTTTTCATTGCTTTACTGGAACATTAGATCAGGCAAAAAAGGCAATTTCTTATAATATGAAATTAGGAATTGGCGGCGTCGTTACCTTTAAGAACGGTAAAATCGATACTTTTTTAAATGAGTTGGATTTAAAACATATTGTGCTTGAAACAGATTCGCCCTATCTGGCGCCGGCGCCCTACAGAGGAAAACGCAATACAAGTGCTTACCTTATAGAAGTTTTGGAGAAGTTGTCTATTATCTATGGGAAAGACCAAAAAGAGATAGCCGAGATTACCACGCAAAATGCATTGGAAATATTTGGAATTTGATGACCATGGATAAAAAACCGAACATCTTACTGATTTACACCGGTGGTACCATCGGGATGGTTAAGGACTACGAATCAGGGGCACTAAAGGCCTTCGACTTTAATACCTTGTTAAAAAATATTCCCGAGTTGAACCAATTGGAATGTAATATTGAAAGCGTTTCATTTGAGCCGCCCTTGGATTCATCGAATATGAATCCTGAACATTGGGCCACAATCGCAGCACTTATTGAAAGCAATTACGCAAATTATGAAGGATTTGTGGTCCTGCATGGAAGCGATACTATGAGCTATACCGCTTCGGCCTTGAGTTTTATGTTAGAAAATTTGTCTAAACCAGTGATATTTACAGGGTCACAGTTGCCTATCGGAGATCTACGGACAGATGCCAAAGAAAATTTAATTACATCTATTCAAATTGCTGCCCTTCAGGAGAAGGGGGTATCGGTTATTCAAGAAGTAGGTCTTTATTTTGAATACAAGCTTTATAGGGCCAATAGAACAACAAAAATCAATGCTGAACAATTCCAAGCTTTTAATTCATTGAATTATCCACCATTGGCAGAATCCGGGGTTCATTTGAAAGTGTATAAGGAATATATTAAGAAGGCCAAACCCAGAAAAAAATTAAAAGTCCATAAACTGATGGATACGAATGTGGCCATTTTGAAAATATTTCCGGGCCTTAATGAATCTGTACTAACTAGTGTTCTTAATATTCCAAATTTAAAGGCATTGGTGCTCGAGACTTATGGTGCTGGAAACGCCCCAACTGAAAAATGGCTTTTAAATTGTTTGAAAAACGCCATTGATCGTGGAATGCATATTGTTAACGTAACGCAGTGTTCTGGAGGTAGTGTTATAATGGGGCAGTATGTAACCAGTAAGGGCTTAAAAAAGATGCAAGTCATTAATGGAAAGGATATTACGACCGAGGCTGCAATTACCAAGCTTATGTATTTATTGGGAAGTAATGTTTCTTCAACAATGTTCAAAACTATTTTTGAAACTTCATTGCGAGGCGAAATGCGATAAAAAAGGTGTATTAAATTTTATTACTCGATTATTTTTTTGTTAATTGGCAAACCTTTAAGGCTAATCTAGAGAGGTGGCCGAGTGGTCGAAGGCGCACGCCTGGAAAGTGTGTATACACCAAAAGTGTATCGAGGGTTCGAATCCCTTCCTCTCTGCAAGAAATTTTTACTTTATATATTACGTTTTTTTTTTATCTTTAACCCTATTAACTAACTAAATTTAAGTTTGAAAAAAATGAAAAGATCATTCTCTATCCTGGCTTTAGCCGGGTTATTTGTAGCAGGTACAAATACGGTAAGTGCAAATGTTTCAGCAGCGGCAGCGATATACCAAGATGCAGCTCCAGAAGCTAGTAAAGGTTTTACCCAAGTTCTAAAAGAAATGTTCATAACTGGTGGTGCCGGTTTTATGGGTATTGTTCTTTTGTGTTTGATTCTAGGTTTGGCAGTTGCCATCGAAAGAATCATATATCTGAACATGGCTACTACCAATACAACGAAATTAAAACAACAAGTTGAAGATGCATTGGCATCAGGAGGTGTTGAAGCCGCCAAGGAAGTTTGTAGAAATACAAAAGGGCCTGTTGCATCAATTTACTATCAAGGATTAGATAGGGCAGACGAGAGCGTTGAATCTGCAGAGAAATCAGTTGTAGCTTATGGTGGTGTACAAATGGGACAATTAGAGAAAAATGTTTCATGGTTATCGTTATTCATCGCAATTGCACCAATGCTTGGTTTCATGGGGACGGTAATCGGTATGATTCAGGCCTTCCAGAAAATTAGCGCGGTCGGTAACTTGAGTGCTTCACTTATTGCAGGTGATATCCAAGTAGCATTATTAACAACTGTATTTGGTCTTATTACCGCTATTATACTTCAGATCTTCTATAACTATATCATTGCTAAGATAGATAGTATCGTAAATGATATGGAAGATTCATCAATCTCATTGATTGATATGTTAGTGGACCATAAAAAATAAGTCGGACTTAATACAAAATGTATCATGCATAAAATTTTAAAAATATTTTTGTTAGTTATTGGTGTTGTCTCCGCTATACTATGGTATATGTTGCCAGAGCGAGATATGCCTACGGCTGAAGCGGCCCAAAGCGGTGCAATGAACGCAATGTTCATGATAACGTATCTATTGCTGGGAATTGCAGTAGTAGCGAGTTTGGTGTTCACCTTAATGAATCTTTTCGCGAATCCAAAAGGGCTTAAAAAGACCTTATTTGTAATAGTCGGTTTTCTTTTGGTAGTTGGTATAGCTTATGTATTGTCGAGCGGAACGGATGTATCTGC
>JABDKZ010000011.1 GCA_013001935.1 Maribacter sp. | reverse complement strand
GTAGTTCCAAATTGTCTTTCACTTTTAAAAAGTGTTCAAGTGCCTTGGGATTTTTCATGGCTCCCGGACTAGCTACTTCATTAAACGGACTCCCCATAAGCAATTTCTTGACAGGGATTTCCATTTTTTTACCACTTATAGTGTAGGGAATTTGAGGAACTTGAATAATTCGATCAGGGACATGCCGTGGGGAACACAAAGTGCGTATATGGTTTTTAATCTCCTTAGTGATTTTAGAATCAAGGGGCTGTTTTAGTTCAACAAGCAAAAGCAATAAACCCTGTTGCCTTACCATCAAATCAACAATTAAAAAATCAGTGAGTTTAGGATATGATTCTAAAGCACTATAGATTTCAGCTGTACCAATACGGATTCCATTTTTGTTGAGTGTAGCATCCGATCGACCTAAAACTTCCACACCAATATCGGGAACAATTTTTATCCAATCCCCATGAGCCCATACGTTGGAGAAACGGTCAAAGTAGGACTTATGATAGCGGGAATTGGCTTCATCTCCCCAAAAATAAACTGGCATTGATGGCATGGGTTCGGTAATAACGAGTTCACCTGTCATACCTTCGACCGCATTTCCAAATGAGTCCCAGGCGGCTATAGCTGCTCCAAGCATACGACATTGTAAATAGCCAGCATATACAGGCAACATGGGGTTACCTCCTATAAA
Source organism: Maribacter sp. (assembly GCA_013001935.1). Lineage (GTDB taxonomy): Bacteria > Bacteroidota > Bacteroidia > Flavobacteriales > Flavobacteriaceae > Maribacter_A. The sequence continues at coordinate 2,287 of JABDKZ010000011.1, read as the reverse complement.
TGCCGAACATACATCAGTACCCCCACTCAAAGAAATAATTTGAGTTTGTGGCAAATGTTTCTGTAAAAATTCAAAAGCCGGAGCAGAAAGCGGTGCTCCAGTAGAACCCAGACTTTTTAGTTCGGGAAAGCTTTTAGTGGTTAAGGCTGATGGAGGTGTTTTCATGCATTGGGCATAGAAAGGCGCACCATTTCCAAAATGGTTGATCTTATTTTGCTGAGCAAACCGCCATTGCGTTCCTATATCGGGATAATTGGCTGAACCATCATAAAGACACAATACTCCTCCACAGAGCAATGCCCCTAGAGCATAATTCCACATCATCCATCCCGTGGTGGTGTTCCAAAAAAATCGCTCGCCCTCATGCACATCTTGATGCAAACAAAGTGCTTTAAATTGCTCTAATAGCATCCCTCCTGCACTATGCGTAATAGCTTTGGGTTTTCCCGTTGTTCCTGAAGAAAACAAGACCCAGATTGGGTGTTCAAATGGGACTGAAACGGGATGGAGATCTGCTTTAGCTGTGGTGTCTAAATCCCAATCATCAAAAGATCCTGAAAAATTAATGGTGTCTTGAAGGCTGGGCAATCCTTGGATGAGGGCATTTATTTTTTCCTGCTGCTGATACTTTTTCCCATTGTAAGTGTAAGACGTATGAGCCATAAGAAGCTTGGGTTTCAACTGCTCAAACCGATTGATTGCACTTTGAATTCCAAAATCCGGGGAACAACAACTCCACACGGCGCCCAAGGCATTTGTGGCCAAAAATGCTGCAATTGTGTCGGGATGATTTAACAAGTACCCAACCACACAATCCCCTTTACCTACTCCTCTTTCGAGCATTTGGTGCTTTAACTCTTCTGCACGAAGTATTAAAGCATTCCAACTTATTTCCGTTGTTTCTCCCAATTCATTTTGAAAGAGTAAAACGGTTTGTTGATCCTTAAAATTACGTGTAATGTGTGCAGCATAAGATAAACTCGCACCTTCAAACCATTTGGTGTTATAAAAAGGTATTGCCCGCGTTAAAACTTGTTTGTAAGGGGTATCAAAAGTGATATTAAAATAATCAACAACTGTTTCCCAAAAAGCACCTAAATATGTAATGGACCATTTATGTAATTCCTCATATAAGGTGTAATTGAGATCATATTTGGAATTGACAAGATGAAAAAATTTTGCCATATGACTAGAGGGCGTTTTATCTGTGGCAGGAGTCCATAATTTGTTATAGATGCGTGTCATAGGATTATTTAACTTCAAAGCTTCCTTATTCACCTGCAGAGGTAGGTTACCCTAATATAAGATTTTCCGTTGGTAAGCAGCTGGCTTTTTTCATCGGAAAAATTGGATAAGAACCTGCCTGCTGCAAAAGCAGGGACCATCCGCAGTAGTTCAATTTCTTGAAGAAGGCTCGGATTTCAAATCCGAGCCTACTGTTTTCAAATCCGAGCCTTCTGTTTTAACTAATCTTGTTTAAATCCGTATTACCAAAAAGGAGGAATAAATACTAAAAATCCTTACCTTAATTTCATGATACTAAACCGTTTAAAGCGTTTACTTTTTTTATTGCTCATAGCCCATTACGGCTTTGGGCAAAAGAACTATACCCAGCAACTCCCGGGAACAACTGAAACCTTGTCGATGGTTTTTATTCCGGAAGGAACTTTTAATATGGGGAGTGCACCTACAGAAAAAGGACATCTCGCTGACGAAGCACCTCAACATGAGGTAAGTATTGCACCTTTTTGGATGGCAGAATTTGAAGTTACCTGGGATCTTTATTCCCTGTTTATGGTACGCGCTATTGATGAATATCACAAGGAAGGGCCTCGTGCGCAGGAAGTTAATCTGGATGTAGATGCAGTCTCTAGTGCTACAACACCTTATCTCGATTTGAGTTTTGGAATGGGAACAGATGGCTATCCTGCTATAAATATGACACAACATGCCGCATCAAAATTTTGCGAATGGTTATCCGCAATGACTGGAAATTTTTACCGTTTGCCCACCGAGGCAGAATGGGAGTATGCCTGCAGGGCAGGGACAACTTCGGCGTATTCATTTGGGGAAACTACCGACAATTTATCGGAATATGCCTGGTTTGAAGACAACTCAAATGCAGCTTACCATAAGGTGGGGCAAAAGGAACCAAATCCCTGGGGGCTATATGATATGCACGGCAATGTTGCAGAATGGACCTTAGACGCTTATGACATGACCACCTACGGAAAGCGAAAAAAGAAAAATAATGATAACCCTTATGTTAGCCCTTCAAAAACCTATC
>JABDKZ010000007.1 GCA_013001935.1 Maribacter sp. | reverse complement strand
GAAAAATCCTGTCTTCTGGAATACCTTTCGAAATCAGGTCTTTCTTCATGGTTGTAGGTTCGTTATAGTATATACTGCCGTTATCCCCACTAACAAGAACAAAATCTATCTTATTAGCGGTAAAAAGAGCAGCAGTTGCAATTATGCGATTGGAGTAATATGGATTCGCATGTCCTGATACAAGCTTTTTTGAAGTGCCTAAAACAAGACCAACCCTATTTTTTGGAATGTTTTCAAGAGCAGAGTATGTCTTGCCTTTGGTCGCAATATCTATGGTAAGATTGCAGATAAGTATAAGGAGTACGGGTAAAACTAGTAGTGTTCCTAAAATCTTTAGAAGCTTGTTCTTCATTGGTTACCTTGAAATGAATATTAAAGGTAGCTAAATAAGAAATGTTTAGTAGGTGATACAAGTAAAAACCTCACGAAATATTTATCTTTTTTATAGGCGAAGCAGAGCACCCGCCCAACATATTCATGACAAGACAATTCGTTAATTACTATTTTTTTAAATCTTATATGTATCTTCGATATACAACGATTAATAATTTTAACTTCACTGTATTAAGTGTGCCAAAAGACTAATCCTATTTTTATGCGAAAGTTAAATCTAAAACCTTTTGGCCACCTATTTCTGTTCCTGTATCTACCCATGGTATTGGTTAGCTGTGCTGAAAAAGAAAAAAAGCAGGAAGAAACTGTACTTTCTGGCAAACAATTATTGGATATCCAATGTGCATCATGCCACCTTACACCAAAACCTGAGACCTTGGATAAAACCACCTGGAAATTACATGTGCTTCCCAGAATGGGTTATATGATGGGCTTCAGGAATCAGCCTAAAGCTGCAATAGGGGCTTTTAATGATGAAGGGGAAGGTGAAAGAATAGGTGAGGAAACATCGTTGTATCTTGCAACTAAAACGCCTAGTTTTAGTCAAGAAAACTGGCAAAAACTTCAAGAGTATATACTAAATCTAGCCCCGGAAAAGCTCCCTGTAGGCGAATCAAAGATCGAGGCATATACCAAATTGTTCGAAGCACAGAAGGTTGAAATGCCTTTTCCGCGACCATCTACAACGTTCACGGGGTTTATTTCCCCTGGGCATTTGATTTCTGGAGATTCGAATAACGATGGCATCATCATGCATTATGATGCCAATCTGAATGTTCGTAAACAGGATAGTGTTGGCATTAATCTTGTACATGCCAAAAAATATGATGGCAAATATTGGCTTACGCATATGGGCACTTCTTTTGCTGCTACCGACAACCCAAACGGGTTTATTTCGCAATATTCAGAAAATGGAGGGGTTGAAAAGGTTGTTGAAAACCTGACACGACCTGTTCATACGGCTTTTGGAGACCTATCTGGAAATGGTGAAACTGAATTGTTGGTTTCCGAATTTGGAAAATGGACTGGAAGACTATCTTGGTATAAAAAGGAAAATGGGAAGTACGTTGGTAAAGACTTGATCAGCTTACCAGGGGCCATTAGATCGGAGATTGTTGATATGAACGGTGATGGCCTAAACGATGTGATCGCCTTGTTCGGACAAGGCGATGAAGCTGTTTATATACTTTACAACCAAGGGAATGGGAAGTTTAATATTGATAAAGTGCTGCAATTCCCTCCGACTTATGGGTCTACCTATTTTAAGATGATAGATTATAATAAGGATGGTTTTCTAGATATACTATATACAGCAGGTGATAATGGCGATTATACGCCCATTGCCAAACCCTATCACGGAATCCGTGTGTTTACAAACGACGGACAAAATAGGTTCAAGGAAAAATTATTCCTACCCCTCTACGGGGCCTTTAGGGCCATCGCAGAGGATTTTGATCAAGATGGGGATCTTGATTTTGCGGCTATTTCTTATTTCCCGAAGTATAATAAGGAGTTTTTCGTGTTTCGCGAAAATCTGGGTAATAATTGGTTTATGCCCAAAATTGTTAAGGACGTAAATATAGGGCGTTGGATGACCATGGACAGTTTTGATTACGATGATGATGGGGACCTGGACTTGGTTCTTGGATCATATGACTGGGAACAAAACTCTGTCAGTAAAGAAGATATTGTCCCATTGGTGTATTTAAGAAATACGCTAATTGAGTGATGGGTAACTTCCTGTAGATTCTTAATAAATAGTGTTTTAAGTTACTACATCCGTTCCTGGTATCAGCATTTACCAAGCTTCTAATGTAAAGGATAAATTGCATTTTATTAACGCCCATAGTATTAAAATCCATAATTCTTCAATAATTTGTCTTAGGATAGTGCAAGTAGGTCATATAAGAAAGGCGAATTAGGGGAGTGGGATAAAGCGTAAAAACAAAAAAGCCCTGTTACGAAAGTAAAAGGGCTTTTGTACTCGAGATGGGACTTGAACCCATACGGCCATAATGGCCATTGGATTTTAAGTCCAACGTGTCTACCAATTCCACCACTCGAGCCTTTCTACCAATAATATGGCGTCAAAGCCAAAGGTAGTAGGTAGTAATAAATGAGCGAAAAACGGGATTCGAATACTGACTCAAGGTCAGTACCTTGACATTCCGCAGGGCGGAATCGTCAATGGCCCGCGACCAAGGTCGCGCTTGAATGGATTAATACAATTCACCATTCATCCGTTTATAAAAACTCAGAGCGAAAAACGGGATTCGAACCCGCGACCCCCACCTTGGCAAGGTGATGCTCTACCAGCTGAGCTATTTTCGCATTTTAAAAGAACGATACATCATCAAAGATGCGGACCTGTCTACCGATAGGCAGGTGCAAATTTAATACAATTCTATAAAAGGCAAAGAAATTTCGTTTGAAAAAATTCTAAGTTGTAAGGTTTTTACACCTTGTAAGTTTAGGAAGAGGCTTTCTTATTTTTGGTAAGTAATCGTTTAATTTCATTAAGCTTCATCAAGGCCTCAACTGGGGTAAGTGTATTGATGTCCAAATGGGTTATTTCTTCCTTGATCTGCTCTAATAAGGGATCGTCCAAATTAAAAAAACTAAGCTGCATTTCATTCTGGACCGAATGTAATTTATCAGTTAATTCTTCACTGGAATGTGATTTTTCAAGCTTCTTCAATATCCTATTGGCCTTATGAATAACTTGTTGGGGCATTCCGGCCATTTTCGCCACATGAATTCCAAAACTATGTTCACTGCCGCCGGCTACTAATTTTCGCAAAAATAAGACCTTGTCTTTAAGCTCTTTTATTGAAACATTGTAATTCTTGATTCGGTCAAAGGTTGCAGCCATTTCATTGAGTTCGTGATAATGGGTCGCAAAAAGGGTCTTTGCCCGCGCAGGGTGTTCATGTAAATATTCAGAAATGGCCCAAGCGATCGAAATACCATCATAGGTACTGGTACCCCGTCCGATCTCATCTAATAGAATTAGACTTCGTTCTGAAAGGTTGTTCAAAATTGATGCGGTCTCGTTCATTTCTACCATAAAGGTCGACTCACCCATAGAAATGTTGTCGCTGGCGCCAACTCTGGTAAAAATTTTGTCAACATACCCTATTTTGGCAGATTCAGCGGGCACAAAACTACCCATTTGGGCCAATAATACAATTAAGGCCGTTTGTCTTAAAATCGCCGATTTACCACTCATATTCGGACCAGTGATCATAATGATCTGTTGGTTCTCACGGTTCAGGATAACATCATTGGGAATATAGGGTTCCCCAAGCGGTAATTGTTTTTCAATGACCGGGTGGCGCCCACCTATAATTTCCAACTCGGTGGAATCATTCAGTACAGGCTCATTGTAATTATTGTCTTTGGCCAATTGGGTGAATCCGCAAAGACAATCCAAAATTGCGATTTGTTGCGCATTATTTTGGACCGGAACAATGTATTCTTGCATCCAAACTACCAATTGTGCAAATAGCTGTTGCTCTAAATGCAGAATGCGCTCTTCGGCCCCTAGGATTTTGGCCTCGTACTCTTTTAGTTCTTCAGTGATATAGCGCTCCGCACTTACCAAGGTCTGTTTGCGGATCCATTCTTCCGGCACTTTGTCCTTATGCGTGTTGCGAACTTCAATATAATAGCCAAATACGTTATTCGATGCTATTTTTAAGGAAGTAATCCCTGTTCGCTCTGTTTCACGTTCCAGCATTTTATCCAAATATTCCTTACCTGAAAATGCCAAATCCCGAAGTTCATCAAGCTCCTCGGAATATCCTTTTGCTATGGTATTCCCCTTTAATACATTTACGGGAGCCTCTTCATTGACCATCTCTTTGATCTTATTTCGTAAAAGATCACAGGGATGAATTTGATCACCAATTGAATTAAGTGCCTCATTGGCACTATTGGAGGTTAATTGTTTAACCGGGATTGCTGATTCCAAAGAGTTTTTCAGGTGAATGACTTCCTTCGGATTTATTTTTCCTGTTGCCACTTTAGATATAAGACGCTCCAAATCACCCATCGCTTTGATCTGATGCTGCAATTTTTGCAAAGCGATTTCTTCTTTGGTAAGAAATGAAATTACTTGATGCCGCTTTCTAATCTTTTCTATGTTTTTGAGTGGCAGTGCCAACCAACGTTTCAACATTCTACCGCCCATTGGTGAAATGGTTTTGTCAATAACATCCAGTAAGGTTACGGCATTTATATTGGTAGAATGATGGAGTTCAAGATTTTTTATGGTAAACCGATCCATCCAAATATATTCTTCCTCAGCTATGCGCTTTATGGTGTTAATATGTTGAAGCTGCCTGTGTTGTGTTGTAGACAAATAGTGAAGTACGACACCAGAAGCGATTATGCCATGATTGAGTTGGTCTATACCAAACCCTTTTAAGGTTGTAGTCTTAAAATGATTGGTCAAGGTTTCAAAAGCATAATCTTCCTGAAACAACCAATCTTCCATAAAAAAAGTATGGTATTGATCACCAAAAATGGCTGCGAACTCTTTTTTATGTTCTTTGGAAACCAAAATTTCATTGGGACCAAGGTTTTGGAGCAGTTTGTCTATTTGTTCCTCATTACCCTCCGCAGTTAGAAATTCCCCAGTTGAAATATCCAAAAAAGAGATACCTAATAATTTTCTTCCAAAATGCACGGCACATAAAAAATTATTGGTCTTGGCATTGAGAATATCATCATTTAAGGCAACCCCAGGCGTAACCAATTCCGTAACCCCTCTTTTTACAATGGTTTTAGTGAGTTTTGGGTCTTCCAATTGGTCACAAATGGCAACGCGAAGCCCCGCTTTTACAAGCTTTGGCAGATAGGTGTTAAGGGAATGGTGTGGAAAACCTGCAAGTTCAGTACGATCACCACCATTGTTTCTATGTGTGAGTATAATACCCAGTATTTTTGATGCCTTCACAGCATCTTCTCCGAAAGTCTCATAGAAATCACCTACCCGAAACAATAACAAGGCATCAGGATATTTGGTCTTGATACTATTGTATTGCTTCATTAAAGGGGTAACCTTCTTTGTTTTTTCGGTCTTTTTCAAAGCGATTTGAATAACTTATTTTTACATTGTACTAAACGTAACGAAAATACCAATTTTGACTTGTAATACTCATCATTGTTAATATGTTTGAAAAAGTTTATATATCCTAGGAATTGTATTTTATACCTTGGATTATAGCTGCTAATTCTAAAGCCGAACAATGCGCAAACTTAAAAATGAAGAATTAAAACGATTGGATATCAAGGCTTTCAAGAAGGCAAGGAAAACCCCATTAATAGTAATTCTTGATAATATTCGAAGTTTAAATAATATTGGCTCGGTTTTTAGAACGGCCGATGCCTTCTTGGTTGAAAAAATATACCTCTGCGGAATTACGGCAAGGCCGCCCCATAAAGATATTCGTAAGACAGCATTGGGCGCTACCGAGAGTGTCGCTTGGCAATACCGTAAAGATACATTGGATCTAGTTTTAGAATTGAAGAAAGAAGGGTGTCAGGTAGTTGCTATTGAGCAGACTGAAGATGCCCTAATGCTTAATGAATTTTCGACTGAAAGTGGCCTTAAATACGCACTGGTTTTTGGCAATGAGGTAAAAGGCGTTTCACAAGAAGTTGTAAACGCAAGTGACAAAGTATTGGAAATTCCCCAGTATGGTACCAAACATTCATTGAACATTGCCGTGAGCGCAGGAATAGTGCTCTGGGACCTTTGGTCAAAATTAAACCAATAAAAAGACCCTGATGTATTGATCAGGGTCTTTAGGTATATAGTTTGAGTTAGTTAGTTGCTTTTTCGAGCTGCTAATTAATGAAAACCAAAAGTTCTACACAAGAAATAAGTAAAATATTTCATCTATCTATAATGTGATAGCAAAATTCTTAATCTTATCGATAATGGTATTATAGTCCTTTAAACTAGAAACAAAATCCAATTCTCCGACATCGACAATCAATGTGTTTTGTTCGGGATAGCTTTTGAAAAAATCAAAATAGCCTTTATTTATTCTGTCCAAATATTCCGGTTCAATGCTTTGTTCATAGGCCCTACCGCGATTTTTAATATTTTCTAACAGGCGTTCTGTAGACTGATATAGATAAACATAAATCCGAGGTTTTTTTACCTCTTTGTACATGAGATTGAATAGTTTCCTATAGAGATTGAATTCATCTTTTTGCAATGTAACCTGGGCAAAAATGAGCGATTTATAAATATCGTAATCACTGACCATAAAGTTTTTAAAAAGGTCAAATTGTGAGGTATCATCGGTAAATTGTTGATAGCGATCTGCCAGGAAAGACATTTCTAATGGAAAGGCATATCGGTTTTGGTCTTCATAAAATTTAGGTAAAAAAGGGTTATCCGCAAAACGCTCCAATACCAACTTGCCATTATAATCCGCTGCTATTTTATGTGCCAAAGTCGTCTTGCCGGCACCAATATTACCTTCAATGGCAATAAAACTCAGACTTGAAAAAAGCGCTTGTTTTGTTTTATAAAGCATTAACCCTGTCTTGACGGGTTGGCTTTTATCCTTGGATTCCTGGATTAAGTTTCTAGTGTCTTTCCCAAGGACAGGATGGTACATTTGAGGAGCGATATCAGCAAGTGGTAAGAGTACAAATTTGCGCTCTTGAAGCTTGGCATGGGGAATCACCAGATGGTCTGTTTGAAGTATTTCCCTTCCATAATAGATAATGTCTATATCAATAATTCTGGCTTCATAGCCACCCTCTTGCATGCGTTCCCTTCCCATACTTTTTTCAATGGTGAGGATTTTTTCCAAGACCTGCAATGGCGCTAAATGGGTCTCAAGGACCAGGCATGCATTTAAAAAATCTGAAGAAGTAAAACCCCACGAAACACTCTCGTAAACTTTAGAAATTTCGGCGATTTCACCAACTTCAGCACCCAATAAAAATATCGCTTCCTGTAGATTTTGCAAGCGGTTACCAAGGTTGCTGCCAATAGAAATAAATGTCTTTTTGAGTTCAGCCATAATATTGAAACAAAGTAAACAAAACAAATTCACTTTGGTTATCTTTGGCCGGTAATAATAATCAGATTGAAATGAATTTTTTAAGAAACCTATTAGCTGCCATTATTGGTTGCTTAATCGCTTTTGGGATTATGTTTATAATGTTTCTGCTCTTTGTGAGTTTGGTGAGTGGTGCAGAAGATGGCGTTGTAATTCAGGATAATTCTATTTTAAAACTTCAAATGCCACAGCCCATAAAGGATTATGTGGGTAACAACGAAGCCGACCCATTTGCCAGTTTATTTGGCCAGGCCCAAGGATTGGATGAAATTCTTCATGCTATTCAAGTGGCTAAAACCGATAAGGATATAAAAGGAATCAGTATTAGCAACAATTTTATCATGGCAGGGCTTGCCCAAACCCAAGCCATTCGCAAGGCGTTGAAGGATTTTAAGGAAAGTGGAAAGTTCATATATACCTATAGTGATTTTTATATGCAGAAAGATTACTATTTGGCCAGTGTGGCAGATTCAATCTTTCTAAACCCGGTTGGTGGAATGGATTTTAAAGGGCTATCTACTGAAGTTTTGTTTTACAAAGATTTACAGGAAAAGACCGGGGTAAAAATGGAAGTGATTCGTCACGGAAAATATAAAAGTGCCGTTGAACCCTTTTTGGCAAGCGAAATGAGTGATGCCAATAGGACGCAAATTAAAGAATTGTTGAGTTCTTTATGGGATACGATGGTCGCTGATATTTCCGAAGGAAGGCATTTAAGCGAGGACAATGTAAATAGTATTGCTGATACGCTGGGTGGTAGATCGCCAAAATTTGCTAAAGCTTCAGGCTTGATTGATGATATTTTGTTCTTTGATCAATATGAAGACAAAATCAGGGAAGCAATTTCCTTAGATTCTATTGAGGAAATAAATTATGTTTCACTAAAAGATTACACAAAGCGTTCAAACAAAAAATCGATTAAGAAGGGCAAGGAAAAAATTGCCGTCGTTTTTGCCCAAGGGGAAATATTATATGGCGAAGGTGGCCCCAATATTATTGGCCAGGGAATTATTACCAAAGCCCTTGTGAAGGCTAGGGATGATGATAAGGTAAAAGCCATTGTTCTACGTGTAAATTCCCCTGGAGGAAGCGCCTTGACCTCAGATATTATCTGGCGTGAAATTGAGCTTGCCAAAGCAAAGAAACCTGTTGTGGTATCAATGGGTAATGTGGCTGCTTCAGGTGGAT
>JABDKZ010000505.1 GCA_013001935.1 Maribacter sp. | reverse complement strand
TCAGCTGAAAATACAGATAACGCATTGGCCACTTTTCGGTCATTTGATAATCGTTGTACCTTGTTTTGACCTCCTAATTTGCCTATAGACTTCATGTATTCCTGAAAACCACCAATTTTTATTGGTTGTATTTTTAAGGTCTGAAGTATTTTGCCGTCAATTAAATCAAAATAATAACTATTTTGTTTTTGTAAGGAAGTATCTAATATTTGAATAAATGCATCCATATCCGAAGGGATGCTTTCAAATTCTATTAACCATTGATGATAGGGGAGTTCCCCATCTTCCGTAGCTATCTGCGGGGCCACTGTAAACTCATTGATTCTGGCATCCGTAGCCTCCACTGCCGCTTGCATCGCTTCTTCTACCTCTTTAGCGATTACGTGTTCTCCAAAAGCCGAAATAAAATGTTTAATTCTCCCCGAAACAATAATTTTATAAGGGTTTATTGAAATAAACTGAACGGTATCTCCCAAATTATAGGCCCATAATCCGGCATTGGTAGAAATAATCATCACATAATTTATTCCCAGTTGAACATCTTTGAGTGTTAACCGTTTTCTGTCTTCATTATAAAACTCATCTGCCTTTACAAACTCATAAAAAATTCCAGAATTTAAAAGCAGGAGCATTCCTTTTTCCGTTTGTGAGTCTTGATAAGCGAAAAACCCCTCGCTGGCCGGAAAAAGTTCAATGCTATCGACCTTTCGCCCTATCAAGTTTTCGAATTTCGAACGATAAGGTTCATAATTCACTCCCCCATAAATGAACAATTGAAAGTTTTTGAATAATTCACCAACTTTTGCATTGCCTCTTTCACTTAATTTTTCAAAATACATCTGAACCCATGATGGTATTCCCGCAATGACGGTCATGTTCTCACTAATGGTCTCCTCGACAATTGCATTTACCTTCGTCTCCCAATCCTCGATACAATTGGTTTCCCAGCTTGGCAATCTGTTTTTCTGAAGATAATTTGGTACATAATGGGCTGAAATGCCTGATAACCTGCCCAATTTCACACCGTTCTTCTCATCAAGTTCCGGACTACCTTGAAGAAATATCATTTTCCCGTCTACAAAATCCGCATTCCCTGTCTCATTTATATAATTGAGAATTGCATTCCTTGATGCTTCAACCTGATGTTTGATTGACATTTTTGTAATAGGAATATATTTGGCGCCTGAAGTTGTTCCTGAGGTTTTCGCAAAATAAATGGGTTTTCCGGGCCAAAGAATATCCGAATTGCCAGCTACTATTTGTTCTACATAAGCTTTAAGCTCCTCATAATCTCGGATAGGTACGTTTTCTACAAAATCTGTATGGTTCTTTATTTCCGTAAAGTTATGATCCTTTCCAAAAAGTGTTTTGGTGGCCGTTGTAATCAATTCAGTAAACAGATCACTCTGGGTTTCTATGGGACGAGCGACCCATTTCGCGGTTTTTCTCGCCACTCGCCTTGCAAAAATTCTGGCAGCAAAGGATTTTATTGACATACTATTTAAAATCTATAAAATCCAATGGGTTAACAGGATTTCCATTATCCCACAATTCAAAATGCAAATGAGGTCCTGTGGTATACTCCCCAGTATTTCCAACAGATGCAATTACTTCTCCGGCCCGCACGATATCTCCTTGTGATTTACTTAAGGAGCCATTGTGCTTATAAACACTCAAAAGTCCGTCTTTGTGCTCCAATATAATTACATACCCCGTTTCCGTAGTCCATTCGGCAAAAATTACAATACCATTTGCCACGGCCTTAATGGGTGTATCTTTGGGTGCAACAATATCAACAGCATAGTGCTTTTTTTCCCTATCGTACTTTTCAGAAAGTGATCCACTTAAGGGTGGGAATAATACCAGGTTCGCCTTATCGCTGTTGGTTTCAAACAAATTATACTTGTCTTCCAATGCCACTTCCGCCCGAAGTAGTGAATCTTCTTTAATAGGATTTAAATCGACGCTGGAAGGATCTATTTTAAACTGTTCGAACAATGAATCCCTGTTAATCTCATTATTTTCAATATCGCCCCGAAGTACCATTCTAATATTATCCAAATACCTATTGGTATAATTTAAGGTATTTACGAGGGAGTCCGTTTTATAAGTAAGTTCAGTGGCCTGCCTTTTTAACCGAGTAGAAGAATACCCAGGTATATATTCCCGAAGAGGCGTAAACGCGATGAGTAATATGGTGAGGCCAATTAAGCCAATAATACAAAGAGACCCTGTAACAAAAACATTTAATCTGCTTAGTTTGAAACTTATTTTTTCTTCAAAAGTACTTTCATTAAGGATTACCAAACGATACTTATGAAGTAACTTTCTTTTTATGTCTTTCCTTTTTTTTTACTTTTTTGGCCATTACACACAAAGATAAACTTAGTATTGAATTATATACAGCTTTTTTTATTGCATATCAATAATAGCTACATTACAAGTAAATACGAAATATACATAAATCTGGTTCATACAATTAAAAAACAGACCTTGCGTTAATATTAACATCATACTAAGAAGATTTTAGTACCTTTGTAATCCATAAAATTAAACATTATGACAGCTTTACATATATTTTTAGCAATAGGTCCATGGCAAATAGCAATCGTTGTTCTGGTTGTACTTCTATTATTTGGAGGGAAAAAAATTCCAGAACTTATGCGAGGTCTTGGCAGTGGCATTAAGGAATTTAAAGATGCTTCTAAGGAAGATGAGGAAATTGAGGAAAACAACAACAAATAGTTTTTCCCCTTTAAAAAACTAAAAGCACCCTTTTTTGGGGTGTTTTTTTTGCCATATTCCATTAATATACTCTTTGGTATATAAATTATTTAACTTGTGTTCGGGGAGTACAATGAATACATATCTGCGCTTTTTACAACAAGAGCTATCCTCGGTTATTGCTCCAAAAATTTAGGGGTCATCGACAAAAAGCAGTAATACACGACAAAAAACCTCACTTTCACAACAAATAATATTAATACCATATAGGAACTGTTAGTTTCGTCGTTAAATGGTAGCAGTGAGGGACCATCATAAACAAAGTCTACTAAGTTTTTAGTATCCATCCACACTGTTGCTTTTAGTTATAAAACCATGAGAATTACTGCAGAAAAGCTACTAACGTACTGCATTTTATCACTGACATTGAGTCTAAGTGCGCGGTCACATGCTGCTTCTAGTCTTATTGATATTAAGTCTATTGTATCTAATGCACCTCGCATTGAAGTGAAGAATACCAATGCAACGAGGTTTGCCACGAACCCTTCCTCATTTGTTGAAGCTGCAAAGAAAAACAACATTCCACAGCGGGAATTCAAGAATTTAGAAGGACTGAAAAACGGATATTATATAATTGCCGGAGTTTTTGGGGAAATTGGTAATGCCAAAAAAGCAACTTACAGGCTAAGGAAAAAAGGTTTTGACACCAATTATATTTCGGTTCCTGAAAGTGGCCTCAATTACGTGTATCTAGTTTACCACGAAAAATGGGAAGATGCTATTCGGGCTTGTAACAATCAGTTTAATGGAAAATACTTGGACAAGGTTTGGATTATGAACGCTCAAAGTAGCGCTTTGCCCATCAACCATCAATTTAAACAAGAGAAAAACACTACGACTTTGCTAAGCCCCCTATCTGCCAAATTGAAAAATAAGGGAGAAAGTAGCGTTAAATCAAAGTCGTTTCTAAAAACAGCCGAGGCGAATAATATTTCCACAAGAAAACTAAGTAATATCATAGGCCAGAAAAATGGTTATTATATTATTTCAGGGGTTTATAGTGAAAAAGGGAACGCCAAGAGGATGGTTCAAAACTTAAGGAAAAAAGGGTTTAAATCCGATTACTTTTCTAATCCAGAGAATAACTTGATCTATACTTACCTGGAATATCATGAAAATTGGGTAAATGCTATAAAGCCAATTACATCAAAGTTCAATGGAACTTTCAAAAGTAAGGTGTGGATTTTAAACATAGAAAACGCTTCAATTAAGGATAAGACCGATAAAATAAATTCAAAATCATTTTTGCAGGC
>JABDKZ010000504.1 GCA_013001935.1 Maribacter sp. | reverse complement strand
CTGTCTATATTCTTTTCGATTCCCAGAACCAACACATCGGAGGCCTGACCTACTTGAGGCTGATGATAGGAATGCGACACCAATTGAGCCTGCAACTCTTTATTCCGCAATACCACCATCTTAATAGGTTGCAAACCATACGACGTAGCAGTAAGGTTAAATGCCTTCTTTAGTTTCTCTACCTGTTCTTCTGAAAGGTACCGTTCTGTATCGAACTTTTTTACGGCATACCGCCATTCTAATTTTTTTATACTGTCTCCCATAATTATTATGTAAAAAACCAAAGTTTTATGGCCATGGCAATTACCATTACGACCAAAAATGTTTTAATAAATCCGTCTCCTTTCCTTACAGAAAATCTGCTGGAGACCCATGCCCCTGCCCCATTGCCTATTGCCAGTACCAGTCCTACCTTCCAAATTATCTTATCGTTGTATATAAAGACTGCAAGTGCGGCCAGGGTGTAAATAAAGACAATAGCCACTTTGGTAGCATTGGCACGTACCAGATTCATACGGTGCACGTAATTCAAAAATAAAAGTATTATAAAACCAATCCCGGCATTTATAAATCCCCCGTAAATACCAAAAAAGAAAAAGGCGATCATCCCTATCCATAAATACTTCCCGGTAAGCCGTTCCTCAACATCCTCCAGATTTATCTTAGGCTTAAAAACAATGATCAGCACTACGATGACGATAATGATCGCCAGGATCCTGTTAAATGTTTCTCCCTTAATATCTACGGCAATATAGGCCCCAATGATAGACCCAAAGAGGGCCGCAATACCTAAATATATATTAAACGGGAAGGTAGAAACCCCTTTGCTTTTAAACCCTGCTACCCCAATGGCGGTTTGGATGGCAATGGCGACCCGGTTAGTACCATTTGCCACGCTGGGAGGTAACCCTAAAAAGATAAGGACCGGCAACGATATAAGGGAAGCGCCACCTGCAATGGTATTAATAAACCCAACAACAAAGCCTACTACAACTAGCAGCACGTAATGGTACCATTCTTCCATAAGGGCAAAAATAAGTCTTGGGGTAGAAATATTCGGTACGATTTAATAATAAAATACCTTTAAAAGGTTTTAGTGAATTGAAAAAAGGTTATTATATTTGCGCTCGCTAAAGGGAGGAATGGCAGAGTGGTCGAATGCGGCAGTCTTGAAAACTGTTGAGGGTCACACCTCCGGGGGTTCGAATCCCTCTTCCTCCGCAATCAAACGTAACTTTGTTACTTTTGAAAAAAGAAAATCCCACAAGTTCACTTGATGGGATTTTTTATTTTTAAATGGCAATGCAACGCATTGGAAGTTACATTTGCTGTATGGGATGTATTGGGAAGCACAAAGTGAATCCCTCTTCCTCCACAAAAAGCCCCGTTATCTAAATGATGACGGGGCTTCATATTTTGAGTTGACAGTATCATTGACAATACTACTACTTTTAGTACACTATATTCTAATCCAATATCTCCTTAACACTTCCACATTTTAACATAGCTTCTCCAAAGTATGGATTCAAAACCTTTTCCTCTTTGCTAATCCAAAATGCTCCATTGTTATTATCAGCCATTGGGCAAAACTGTACAAATAGCTTATCATTAACTTCATCAAAGTTTCTAACTATTTCAATTAAATTATCTGAAAGCATTTGAAATTGTTTACGCTGATCTTCTAAACTCACATTTTCATTTATCCCTTTAGATGTTTTATGCAGAATAGACCAATAGTTATGTGTTTGTTCCCTTTGGTTTACAGGCATTTCTTCTAATGCTTTTCTGAATGCTTCACTTTTAAATGAAGCCATCGATACATCAGACCGAATTAAGGCGTCTTTCAGATTGATATAAGCATCAACAACGGGCTGAAATGATTTCTCTACATTACTACTGAAATTGATTTCTTCAGGCATCTTATCCATCGTGTGACCTTCATGTCCCGTCATGGTTTTACCACCGTCCTTATTCATCATTGATTTTTTACCCTGTAATTGTGCTGCTGCATCTATGGTGAAGGTTCCATTGGTCACTATTTCTTCTCCTGAAACAAGTCCACTGGTTACCTCAATTTGTTCTCCTTTTCTGATCCCCAACATAACTTCGCGCATTTCAAAAATGGGGTCTTCGTTCTTTATTTTTACGTACACCAAGGAGCGTTTCCCAGTCCACATTACCGCACTTGAAGGCACAAATAATGATGATTCGGCAGCAACCGGATTACCTTCAATATTGCCGGTCACGAACATCCCCGGCTTAAACATATCTTTTTGATTCCTCAAGGTAGCGCGTATAGTAACCGTTCTTGTTGCATTGTCAAGCACAGGGTCAATGAATGTTATTTCACCATCAAAAGCTTTATTGGGGTAGGCATTGGCAGTTATACTGATTTTCTGTCCTTTTTTAAATTGGGACAATTGGCCTTCATAGGCATCAAACTCTGCCCAAATGGTGTTCAAATTGCTGACCTTGGCAATGGGCTGACCCTTTTTTAGGTAGTCTCCTTCGGAACTCATCACTTCTGATACGGTACCAGAAACTGTTGCATATACAGGGAAGTTTTCCTTTACCTTGCCTGAGCTTTCTATATCATTAATTTGACTGTCCGTTAGTTTCCAAAGCTTTAACTTATTGCGAACTGCGCTATATAATTGGAATTGTGTTTCTTTTAGAGAAGAGGCGGTCAACAATTCTTGTTGTGCGGCCACTAATTCAGGTGAATAAATGGTTGCCAATAATTGTCCCTTTCGAATTTCTTGCCCTTCATAATTTACATTTAACCGTTCAATCCTTCCATCAAAGTAACTTGCTTGCACAGCTATGGCTTCTTCATTAACTGCAATCTTACCTGATAGAGAAATAGTGGTATCATTATTACCTTCAGCACTTCCCACGACCGTGGTCCGTATATTTGCCAAAGCCATTGCGTTTGCCGTCATTTTGAATTGTTCTGAAGACAATCCATCTGCTCCTGCCGCCGCCGGAATCAAATCCATTCCACATATTGGGCAATCCCCAGCTTCTGGCTGCATTATTTGCGGATGCATCGAGCAGGTCCACACTTGGCTCGTTTCTGCACCATGATCATGCTCGGCCATTTCCATCGTATCTGCATTTGAATTTCCAAATAGAAGATATCCAACTGCCAATCCAACAATGGCGGCGATTCCGATATATATTATACGCTGTTTCATAT
>JABDKZ010000395.1 GCA_013001935.1 Maribacter sp. | reverse complement strand
GTTTTGCCTTTTGATGAACAAGAAGATCATAAGCGTCCTTAGTTCTTTCCCATCTATTGTCACGATCCATGGCATAGTATCGTCCAATGATCGTAGCAAGACTAGTGGACTTTCCCTCCAGGTGGGTCAGCAATTCTTGCAAATAACCCTTACCTCCAGTTGGACTAGTATCACGGCCATCCAGAAAAGCATGAATATATATTTTCTTTAAGCCAGCATCTTCCAAGATGTCTGTAATGGCTTTGAGGTGGTTAATGTGACTGTGAACACCACCATCGGAGACTAAGCCTAAAAGATGAAAAGCGCCACCAGATGATTTTGCTTTTTTGATCGCATTCTGAAGTTGTGCATTTTGGGCGAGTTCCTTATCGTGGATTGCCTTGTTAATTCTAGCCAGTTCCTGATAGACAATTCTTCCCGCACCAATATTGAGATGGCCAACTTCGCTATTTCCCATTTGTCCTTCAGGAAGACCTACCGCTTCTCCGAATGTTACCAGTGTACTACTTGGTTTTGTAGAAAACAATTTGTCCATAACGGGCGTATCGGCTTGAGCAATGGCATCAGCTGTATATTCAGGACCTATTCCCCACCCATCTAAGATGATGAGCATCATTTTTTTCGAAATCATAAAACAAAAATAAGATTGTCCGGATGGCATTTCTTCAGAGAACAGATCGCTTTAATTTCATATTACGATTGCTATCCTTTAGGTAGAACAGATTTTGACCTCTTCAGTTATTGAAATTTATAATTTTCGGTGTTTCGTGCAATTTAAGTTTTTCTTAAGTCGTTCATAAGAAGACTTTAAGCAATGCAAAATATAAAGCTAATTCGTTGATTATCAATCGATTGATGGCCAAATATTTGCTTACACATATATTTTGGCGTGATTATTTGGGGAAACTAGTGACTTGCTTTTGCTAACTAACGTTTCAAGGTTAAATGGAAGATTAGCAAAGCATTTGCACATTAATCTCTGATATTATGAAAGCATTAATGGTTATTTCGCTGTTAACCAGCTGGTTAAATGGAATTGACTCATCCGTAGTTGAAAATATAAGTCACGCCTTACGAAGCGGTGATATAGCTGTTTTGGACGATTATTATGCCCCATCTGTTGATGTGACAATTCTTTATTATCAAGGATTCTTGAACAAATCTGCCGTAAGTTCTAAGGTGGAAAAGTTCTTCTCGAGTCATTCAATTGATCGGTATGAAATCATTCATGAAGGAAAATCCAAAGGATCTGATTCTGTATATACTATTGGAACACTTTTTACCAATCAGGGGAAATACAGGGTTTACATGTTTATCACTATCAGAGATGGCAAGGACCAGATCGAAGAAATAAAAATAGAAGCGTAAAACGCCTCTACAGAATAATAAAGCATGGCCTCTGAGTAAACAGGGGCTATATTATTTTAGGTAAGAATATGATCAAACCTACGATTGCGCTTATCACGGCGGCAATGAAAACTGCAGCCGCTGCAATATCCTTTACGCTGCCAATTTTTGCATCGTGTTCCGGTTGAATATAGTCACAAAGGTATTCAACAGCGGTATTAAGCGCTTCAATGCTTACAACTAAACCAATGCATAAAAGAATAACGGTCCATTCGACTACCGTCAAATGGAAATACCATGCAGCAATAATCACAAGTAATGCAGCAAACATGTGAAATTTCATATTGCGTTCTCGGACCAATAACCGCATTCCCTGGAAAGCATATTGAAACCCCTTTAAAAAAGTTTGAACGGATGTGCGTTTATTTTGTGGCATTGATGACCAAAAATGCTAAGAAAAGGGTGTATTTGACCCATGATAGTGCAAGATTTATGGAGGAGCCAATAGATTGGGCAAAAAGAAAGAGCCATTGCGGCAGCAATAGCTCTTGTTTATGTGGGCAATGTAGGACTCGAACCTACGACTTCTACCTTGTAAGGGTAGCACTCTAAACCAACTGAGTTAATCGCCCAAGACAACTATCATACGATAGCGGCCGCAAAGATAATCCGACAAGGTATATGATACAAGTGTTTGGTGTAAAAATATTAGTACTATTAATGCCGTTTCATTATCCACATACAAATTAAACCTATTCACTTGAAGAAAGCGCTTGTCATCTTTTTCATTATCATATCCCTTTTGACACTTGGATTATTTCTGAGCGCTGAAATTTTTGAGGATAAAATTGGCGATGCATTTAAGCGAACAGTGAATGCATCTATAACCTCTGAATTTCATTTTGAGGCTTTCGATCTTTCTATGGTTCGCAGCTTTCCTTATGCCGCTATTCGTTTCAACGACCTTTCCATTTTGGACAACAAATCGGATACCTTGCTATATGCTGGTCGGGCACTGTTTAAGCTGGATATGCTTTCCATTTTTCAATCTCAGATTCAGCTTCATTCAGTGGAAGTCATGGACGGATTTATCAATATTGCAGTTGACAAAAAGGGTAATCGGAATTTTGAAATCTCAAAACCTAATCAGTCGGAAGAATCCAGAGATTTAGGTATATCACAGGCATCTATTAAAAATATGCAAGTGGTGTTTGATAATGAAAACAGCAAATCAAGGGCTGAGCTCATTGCTGAAGACGTTGTGTTACAATTGGATATTGAAGAGCATATTCGATCCAATATCTTAGGATCTATCAAAAGCAATAAAATCCAGGTTGGAAAGGATATTTATTTGAATGATAAGCAATTGTCCATTAATTCAGATATATCATATGACCTGGAACAAAATGAATTGAAGCTGGCAGATGGAGAAGTGGGGATAGAAGGAATTCTATTTTACACTAATGGAAAAATCGCATTTAAAGGAGACCATGAGTATTATGACCTGGTCATAAACAATACGAATGGATCTTTAGAGGAAATATTTAAATTATTACCAGAAAACCAAGTGGAAGAATTCAAGAAAATCTCTAGTTCAGGAGATTTTGATTTAACGGTATTTTACAAAGGCAAACAAAGCAAATATTCGAACCCTGAACTGCAGGCAGATTTAAGTTTTGAAAGAGGCAGAGTAGTCGTACCTCAGCTAGATATACCTTTAAAGGCCGTTTCCTTCTCAGCTAAATATTTAGATAAATATCGAAAAGGCTTGTCGGATGCATCGGTTCAAATTAATGGATTTAAGGCAACCATGGATGGAGAAAAAATTACTGGAAAATTTTCTT
>JABDKZ010000477.1 GCA_013001935.1 Maribacter sp. | reverse complement strand
TGATTTCATTGTATTAAATTTTAAATTATGCATCAAAGAAATGGCGGGTATGACCGAAAAAAAATTCAAATCAATGTTTGCCCCAATTTTGTCTATGTATTGATTGATTCTTTAAACGAGTTTTTTGGCAATTAAGATCAATTGGGTTATTAGGTCTTTAAAGTTTAGGTAGGATAGAACAAAAGGGTCGGCCCAAACTTGGGCCGACCCTTTCATAACTAACTCAACAAAACTAATCTTAATCCCTATACCGCTTTATTGGGCCATTGCCCAAAAGGTTGTTTTTCAAACTTCATTCTACCATCCTTGCCTTTATAAATATTGATCCAAGCTTGCCAGTTTTCATCGTCCATTTCAGGAAAATCCAGTCGGTAGTGGCTACATCTGCTTTCTGTGCGCATCAATGAGGTCTTTAGTTTCATTTCGGCACTGATGACCATGTTTTTGGTTTCGTGGGCTAATCGCAATTCGTGCAAATTAGAAGCTCTCAAATGTGGCACATGATGGTCCCTTAATTCTTCAACATAGGCCAAAGCGGCTCTCATTAAATTTTCCTTTTTGATGTAGATAATGAAATTAGGAATCATAATGCTTTGCAGGGTTTGTGTCACCCAAGCCGGACTGTAACCAGCTTCCCGTTTTAGAGGTGCTATAATGTCCTTTTTAATGCTGTTTAATTTTGAAGTGGAAATACTATTGGTTTTCACCTTTTTACTGTAATTCGCAGCTGTTTCTCCAGCAATTGCACCTTGAACAGCTGAACCAGCTAACGAGGAGCCAATTTGGGTATAAATACCTCCAGCCATATAAGAACCCAAAGCATCACCAGCGGCATACAATCCTGGAACTGTAGATTCGCATTTATCATTGATTGGAACCAGTCCTTCTGCTTTATGTATAGACATTCCAGCCGAAGAACCACCAACTACACTACCTCCCATTCCTGGAGGTCCTCCTTCACCTTCTTTTTTTGGAGGCCTTCTACCTTCATTTTCCCGGTCTTGAGGTGGTCCACCCGGTCCATCTCCACCTGAAAATTCTTCTGGTCTATATGGTCCTCCAGATACGGCATTTTCCTTGCTTTCCATTCCTGGAGGCCCCATTCGTGCAGCCCCACCGCTCATATAAGCCATATAATTCATGTCAACACCTAAATCATGGCGAACTCCGATGCCTGTTGTACTTGGTTTTTGCTCGAACATATCTCCCCAACCATCGTAGCAAGCTGCAGGGTTTTCCCCTCTCGCAGGATGACCATCGTTCCATTCTTTTCCAGTGACTTTTGCTCCAATATCGTAAGCCATGACTGTTCCGTCATGCGTTAAATCGCAAATAGGGAATCCGTTGGGTTTAAATCCACCTGCTCCTGTGCAGAGAATGATACTTTTAGCTGCGTAAAACAGAACTTTCTGCTCGTCAATGCTAAATCCTGCTGCACCTACAACCCGTTCATCTTCTTTTATCAAATGTGTTATGGTAACACGTTCGTGAACTGGAATATTTCGCTCTTCAATGGGCTTGCTAAAACTTTTATTATACAATGATGATTCAAAGAATCCCCAATCCCTTAACTCGTTCACACGATCTAAAGAATATTCAGCCAATTGTCTGGTATACGCTTGATTATTGGTGCCAAGTGCTGAACGTGACACTTTAGCTACAAATTCATCGATGCTTAATTCTTCTTTTTCCTTATCATAAGCAAAAATTCCCTTGGCAAAAGGTGTTTGTCCCGATGCACCCAATCGTCCTTTGGAAACCATTAAGACTTTTGCTCCGGCATCATGCGCTTTTACAGCAGCAAACAAGCCCGCCATTCCACTACCAACCACCAATACATCGGTTTTTATGGTTTTGATATCTAGCGCGTCTAAATCTACATCTGGGTTGTTAATTGCCCAATCCATATGCATTCCCATGGCCGAAATTGCTGCAAAACTGGCAGCACCGCCCGCTAAGGTCATGAATTTGCGTCTCGACATATTATCGTCTTGCTTTTTCATTTGATTATTTTTAGGGTATTTCGTTTGTCGCTTCTGCCTTTAGAAGTTTTTAATAGATAGGTTCTTAATAAATAAAACACTCCAATTACAACTGCTAACACATAGAAGAGTGAAAAAGATGTGTTGCTATGTCGACCTATGTTAATCACATGCCAAGTGGATGCAATTACAAAAAGTAAGGTTAAGTAGCCATGTAAGCGTTTCCATGTTCTGTATTTTAGATGAAGTTTGAATCTAAAAAAGGCCGTAACCATCAAGCTCAGCAAACTTGTATACGCAATTAATCCTAGAACGACTCCTGTACTACTGAATGTGGTAATCAATCGCACAAATGCACCTGAAGGTGTGACACCATCATCAAAAAACTTTGGA
The DNA here is from genome assembly GCA_013001935.1 of Maribacter sp. GTDB lineage: Bacteria > Bacteroidota > Bacteroidia > Flavobacteriales > Flavobacteriaceae > Maribacter_A. Next base: position 131 of record JABDKZ010000477.1, on the reverse strand, counting down.
AGGATGATGAAAAATGGATGTAAAAGCAATATTGAAATAAATAGGTAACCAATGAATTTATGAATAGCCAACACATTGACCATTCTGATTTTTTTTACCAGATCTTTATTCAATCCCGAAGTGAAAAATTG